>PXRQ01000077.1:2125-24937 GCA_003022005.1 Halobacteriales archaeon QS_5_70_15 | reverse complement strand
GAGGTCGCGGTGGTCGCCTTCACGGACCGGTCGCCGTCGGCGACCGCGAGCTCGAACAGGAAGCTCCGGTCGTTGTTGAGGTCGGGCTTGACGGCGTAGTCGTCGACGAAGTCGCCGCAGTCGTAGAGTATCGGTCGGCCGCGGTACACCTCGACGCCCTGGATCACGTGCGCCGAGTGGCCGTGGACGAGGTCGACGCCGCGGTCGACGAGCGACCTGGCGAACCGCCGCTGCGAGCGCGAGGGCCGGACCGCCCAGCTGGGTCCCCAGTGCAGCGACGCGACGACGAGGCCGGGGTCGGCCCCCCGGACCCGCTCCAGGGCCGCGTCGACCAGCCGCCGCGTCCGCGGGGTCCCGGGGTCGATCCGGACGAACGCGGTCCCGTGGGAGTCGGGACCGGCACCGTACGACGGCGACCGGTCCGTGAAGGCGACCACCGCGACCTCGATACCCCCGACCTCGACGACGCTCGGCTCGAGCGCCGCCTCGAGGTCCGGACCCGCGCCCGCGTGTCCGATACCCCCGGCAGAGAGGGCCGCAAGGGTGTCCGAGAACGCGTCCGGCCCGAAATCGAGGACGTGGTTGTTCGCGAGGCTCGCCCACGTCGCGTTCCCCGCACGGAGCGCCGGGACGGCCCAGGCGGGGTCCGCGCGGAAGCGGTAGGTGCGTCCCTCCCTGGGTGACCCCCTACCGGAGAGGCAGCACTCGAGGTCGAGGAACAGCCCGTCGAGGGCCCGCACGCGGTCCAGCATCGTCCCCCAGATACCGGCCGGCGGGCCGTCGGCCCACCGCTCGTCGACCCCCCGACCCAGCATGACGTCGCCGACGAGCCCGAGGCGGGCGTCCGCGTCCCCCCGGCGGCGCGGGGCCGGAGCCGGCGCCGAGAGCCGGATCGATCGCGGGCGCGGCGGGAGGAGCCGTACGGTCGTTCGGGACGACGGACCGTCGATCACCGGAGTGGGGCAGGGCTCGCCGGCAAAGAGACCACCCGCGACCGTATCAGTGCAGCCGTCCGAGGAGTTCGTAGTCCGCGTCGGGCGTGTAGTTCCGGAACAGCAGGCTGTTCGCCAGCACGGACACCGACGAGAGGGCCATCGCGCCCGCGGCGAGCACGGGCTGGAGCAGGCCGAGCGAGGCCAGCGGGATCATCGCCGTGTTGTACCCCAGCGCCCAGAACAGGTTCTGCCGGATCTTCGCGAGCGTCCCCTCGCTGACCCGGACGGCCTTCACCACGTCCAGCGGGTCGTCGCGCATCAGCGTCACGTCCGCGGCCTCGATGGCGACGTCGGTGCCCGAACCGATGGCACAGCCGACGTACGCCACCGCGAGCGCCGGCGCGTCGTTGACGCCGTCGCCGACCATCATCGCCTTCCGGCCGCCCGACTGGAGCGTCCCGACCGCGTCGGACTTGTCCTCCGGGAGCACCTCCGCACGGACGTTCGCCGGGTCGATGCCGACCCGCTCGGCCACCGCGCGGGCGGTCCGCTCGTTGTCGCCGGTGATCATCATCACGTCGGTACCGCGCTCGCGGAGGGTCGCGACGGCTTCCTTCGCGCTCTCCTTGACCGTGTCGGCGTTGGCGACCACGCCCAGGAGTTCCCCCTCGTCGGCGCCGGCGGGCACGCGGGCGACGAGCATCGCGGTCTTGCCCTCGCCTTCGAGCCGCTCCATCGTCTCTGCCGCGGGCTCCGGATCGATGCCGTGCTCGCGCACGAGCTTGCGGTTGCCCACGAGCACCTCCTCGCCGCCGACCGTCGCCGTTACGCCGTGCCCGGGGACGTTCTCGAACCCCTCGGCGTCCGGGACGTCGAGCCCGCGCTCATCGGCGCCGTCGACGATGGCGCGGGCGAGGGGGTGCTCGCTGCCGGACTCGGCGGCGGCCGCCAGCCGGAGGACCGCGTCCCCGTCGAGTCGTTCGCGAGCGTCCAGTCGGCCGCCCCCGTCGACGGCCGGCTCGTCCCCGTCGGGCAGCGGCCGGCCGTCGGCGTCGACGGAGCCACCGGCTCCGTCCGTCCGTCGCGTCGGGGACGCGGCGCCGTCGAGCGCCACGACGTCGGTGAGCCGCATCTCTCCCTCCGTGAGGGTGCCGGTCTTGTCGAACACGACGGTGTCGACGTCCTTCGCCCGCTCGAGGACGTCACCGCCCTTGAACAGTACGCCGTTCCGGGCCCCGATGGTCGTCCCGACCATCGTGGCGGCGGGCGTCGCCAGCCCGAGCGCGCAGGGACAGGCGATCAGCACGGCGCTCGCGAAGACGATCACGGCGAACTCGAACGCCGAGAGCGCGGCCGGGCCGCCGCCGACGAGCCCCCACAGCGGCAGGGCACTCACGACCCCGGCGAGCGCCCCGGGGAAGAGGTACCAGGCCGTCCCCCAGATCAGGGCGTTCAGGATCACCGCGGGGACGAAGCACGCGCTGATGCGGTCGGCGAGGTTCTGGATCCCCGGCTGGCGGGACTGGGCCTCCTTCACCGTGCGGACGATCCCCTGGAGCGCGGTGTCGGCCCCGACCCGCGTCGCCTCCACGACGAGGACGCCGTTCTCGTTGATGGTCGAGCCGATGACCTCGTCGCCGTCGCTCTTCTCGACGGGAACGGACTCGCCCGTGACCATCGACTCGTCGACCGCGCTCTGCCCGTCGACGACGACGCCGTCGGTCGGGATCCGCTCGCCGGGCCGGACCTTCATCCGGTCGCCGACCTCGATCTCCTCGACCGGTACCTCCCGCTCGGTGCCGTCGTCTGCGACGAGCGTCGCGGTATCGGCCTCCATCTCCAGCAGTTCCCGAAGCGCCTCGCCGGCCTGCCCCTTCGAGCGGGCCTCGAGGTAGTTCCCGAGGGTGATGAAGGTGAGGATGAGCGCCGCGGTGTCGAAGTAGAGCCCCTCGCTCGCGAGCAGGCCCAGGAGGACGACGACCGAGTAGAGGTACGCCGTCGAGGAGCCCAGCGCGATGAGGACGTCCATGTTCGCGGTGCGGTTCTTCACGAGCGCCTTGTAGGAGTTCCTATAGAACGGGTACCCCAGGACGACCTGGACGGGCGTCGCGAGCAGGAACTCGACCCAGCCGAACTCGGCGCCGAACACGGCCGCGGGGAGGCGGTCGCCGCCGAGCAGGAGCCGCTCGGCGAGGAAGAACAGCAGCGGCGCCGACAGCGCCGCGCCGAACAGCGCCAGCCGGCGCTGCTTCCGGATCTCGGCCTCCCGTGCCGCGTCGCGGCGGTCCTCGCTCGACCCGCCGGAGCCGTCGTCCCCGTCCTCGTGGACCGGCGTGTAGCCCGCCCCCTCGATGGCGTCGTAGAGGTCGGCGAGGTCGGTCTCGCCGGGCGCGTACGTCACCCGCGCCTCGTCGGTCGCGTAGTTGACGTCGGCCTCGACGACGCCCGGCACCCGTTCGAGGGCCGACGACACCGTCTCCGCGCAGTTCGCACACGACATGTCGGTGATCGCGATCGTCACCGATTCACCGACGGGGATGTACCCGGCGTCCTCGACAGCCTCGTAGATCCGCCCGAGCGACACCGCCTCGGGGTCGTACTCGACGGTCCCCTCGTCGGTGGCGAAGTCGACGTTCGCCTCCGACACCCCGTCGAGCGAGCCGACGGCGTCGGCGACGGTCCGCGAGCAGTTCGCACCGCTCATTCCCCGGATGTCGATGTGGGCTCGGCGTGGGCTCATCGGAGAACAGTACGGGCCCCACGTTCAATCGGTTTGCCCTTTCGAGTGTTCGACTGAGACGTCGTCGAACTTTCGAACCGAAGGCTCCGGGCGGTCCCTCGGCCGGTTCAATCGGCCCCCTGCTGGAGCTGTTCGTACTTCTCCTCGAAGCGGGCCTCGCACGAGGGACAGCAGAACTGGTAGAGCTCGCCGTCGATGCGCGCCGCGGTCCCCTCGCTATCGACGGTGTTCCCGCACTGGGCACAGGTGAGCGCGAACTCGGTCCCGCCCAGGTCGGGCGACCAGTCCGCCCCGGCCAGGAGCGTCACGTCGAAGTCCTCGACCGCTCCCTCCTCGAGGGTATCGGCGAGCCAGCCGGCGATGTCGGTGTCTGGCACCCGGGCGTAGACGACGAGGTCGGCCGCCGCCGTCGTGAAGACGTTCTCGACCGCACCGGCGTCCAGGAGCGTCTCCCTGACCGACGGGACCTCCCGACGACCGGAAGCGGTGTCGAGTGTCACCAGCACCGGAACCCCCTTGCGGAGCTGGGAGCGGTCGATGTCGACGGTGAACTGCTGGATGAGTCCCGTCTCCCGGAGCCGCGCGACGCGGTCCGACACGGCCGGTGCCGAGAGGCCGACGACGTCGGCGATGTCGCTGTAGGGTCGACGGGCGTCCGACAGCAGCAGCTGGAGGATCTCGAGGTCGGTCTCGTCCAGGTCGCGCATGGGAGCCGTAACGAACCCGAGAAATAAAAGATACCAGGGAGCCGGCCTTCGGATCCGAAAGGGAACGGTCGAATTATCCGGAGAATAAAAAGAGAGGCGCCGACGAGAGGGACGGTCTTCGGGACAGCCGTCGTTTGCCCCGGATGCCGAGCGTCCCCCGGGCTACCCGAAGTTCTCCACCTTCGCGGCCGTGGGGTCGCCGCCCGCGGCCCGGAGGGCGCCCTCGGCGTCGTCGACGAACGGCTCGAACCCGTAGACGAAGACCCGTCCCCGCCCGACGACCGCCCCGACGGCGGCGCCGAAGCCCTCGTTCACCCATAGACGGTGACGTTCGGGACGCTCGCGTCGACGTGCGCGGAGACGGCCCGTCGACCGCCGGTGGCGGGGAGGACGCGACGGTCACCGACCGGCGCCGAGACCGACCCGTGCGGAACCGGGACTCCCCGGCGGGTGCTACTCGTCCCGGCGCGCGGCGGCGCGCTCGAACGCCTCGTTGGCCGACTGCGACGCGGCGAGCAGGCTGCGGCTGTCGACCCCCGCGATGATCCAGTCGAACCCCCGCTCGACCCACCGCTCGATCCCCTCGTCGGTCACCGCGAGCGACCCGACGGGAGTCTCGCTCGCGCCGAGGACGCGGTCGATCGCCTCCAGGACGGCCTCGTCCTCCCAGTCGCCGGTCACGCCGAGCGACGCCGAGAGGTCCGACGGGCCGACGAACAGCGAGTCGACGCCGTCGACAGCCGAGATCGCCCCGGCGTTCTCGACCCCCTCGACCGTCTCGACCTGCAGTACCGTGACGAGGTCCCCGTCCGCGCGCTCCACGTACTCGGCGAACTCCAGCCCGTAGCGCGACGCTCGCGAGCCGGCTACCCCGCGCATCCCCTCGGGCGGGTAGGTCATCGCCTCGACCGCGGCTTCGGCCTCCCCGGCCGTCTGGACCATCGGGACCATCACGCCCGCGACGCCGATGTCGAGGACACGCTTGATGACCACGGGATCGTTCCACGGCACGCGGACCACGGCCGGAGCGTCGTGGAGTTCGACCGCCCGGACCACGTCGTCGAGGGTCTCCAAGCTCGTCGGCGAGTGTTCGATGTCGACGATGACGAAATCGTAGCCCGCCAGCGCGACGATCTCCGCCACCCGGGGGTGGCCGAGCGACACCCAGCCCGCCGAGAGGGACTCGCCGGCACGCATCCGCTCCGCGAACTCCCTGTCCATGGACGCGTCTGTCCCGCCGTGCCACATGAAGCTACCCTTCCCGGCTCGCCCCGGGAGGGAAGACGTATCACCGGCTGCTACGTCAGGGTGGTCCCTCCCCCCTCGGAGGCCCCGGGGGTTCGAACGCCGGCCGTGGAGCGTTCGAATAAGACGAGGTTTTGATACGTACGAACAAATATCGAAAACTTGTCAAGAACTGTGCCTCTCACCCTACCCTCGCGACGCCGGAGAGGGGCAGTCCGCCGGGCGTCGACCGACAGCGGAGCACAGTACGTGCGACTATCGGTCGGTGGGGGACGCCCGGAGGACCGACCGTGTCCGGGACGCGAGGGCCTGTGGCTACGCCTCGACGAGCCGGAGGGCGATCCCCGCGCCGCCGAGGACCGCGACCGCGATGGCCACCACCGGAAGGAGCCCGGTCCCGTCGAGAACCGAGTTCATCCACGGACCGACGAGGGCGACTACGAGAACGATGCCGCCGACACCGACTGCCCGTTTCCGCTGCCCCGCGAGAGGGGAGCTGTGCCCTTGCGACGTGTCCGGGGGATCCCGGTTCAGGACCATATATATGGTAAATATGGAGGATGAAATAAATCCGACGGACGGGTCGGACAGTCGGGACGCGGAACTCGCCCGACCGCCGACGCCGCGGCGTTCCGGGGACACGAGTCGCCCGCCGAATCGTGCGAGCCCGGATCCGCAACACTGTAGAGCCGCTAAATCTCAAAGAGGGACGACCCGAAGGGGGAGGTCCCCGTCATGGACGACCGTCCGGGACGGGGCTGCGCTGTCTCGGGATCCCGGGAGCGCGGGTGACCTGTCCGGGTCCGGCCCGGTCAAGCGCGGTTCGGGCAGGCGTCCGCACGGTCGGGCGACTCCGGGGCGCCTTTCGATGTTCCAGCAGTTCGTGGAGCCGGGGATGGAGAACGTGGGGATGGGCCGGGACCGTGTTCGGTGGCTCGGTGACCCGTTCGGGCTTCCCCTCGTCCAGCCCACCGTGGCCCCCCGGCGGTACCCGGTTCCCGGCGGACCGTGACCGGGCGACTCGAGAGTGAGCGGTCCGCCGGGCCGACGTGCCCCGGAAGCCCGTACCGTCCGGTAGCGACGACGGACGGGCGTTCAGAGCGTTCGGGGATCCGGTTCGACGACGCTGGCGAACGCGACGTTCTGACGGACGTCGTCGATCTCGATGGTCGGCTCGTCCCCCGGTTGTGCGTCGGGCACGATGACGACGTACCCCCGCTCGACCTTCGCGATGCCGTCGCCCTGATCGCCGAGCGTCTCGATCGTCACCTCCCGGACCTCGCCCTCCTCGACCGGCGGCTCGGGGGCGCGTTGCTGGCGGGCGTCCTCGGAACCGGTCGACCGTGGGGAGGCCTCCTCGGGACGGTCCCCGGACGCGCTCGACGGGAGCACCGCGACGCGGTACGTCCCGCCGGAGGTGACGGCCCCGTGGTCGACCTCTCCCGCGGGGACTTCGACCACGTATCCGCCGTCCCCTTCCCGAACGGTCGCAGTGAAGACGGATCGGAGCGAATCGGGGATCTCGACCATGTGATACGAACACCCTCGGACGGCGACGCTCTTAGTTCCGTGGGAAGCCGGTCGGAGGGCCGACGGGAGACCCGGACCGGAACAGTCCGGGCGCGCCGTCCCGAGCGAGGCGGCCCGGCGAGCGGTTGCCGGGGGTTCCGTCGTCCCCGCCGGGGCCTGGTGGCCGGTGGCCCGGCTCGGAGGGTTCCTCCCACAGCGATCCCCGGTCGAGTGATCTCGCTACGGCCGGATCCACCGGAACACCGGGACGCCCGAATCGACAGGTGCCCCTCGACCCCCCGTGGCGGGCACGGGCTCCCGGAAGTAGGTCCGTGCTCGACCCTGGGGTTTACTATCCCCTTCCTCCTGTACGTCGCTATGGATTACCACGACTCGCAGAAGGCGGTCGGAGTCGCGACCCGCGTCGAGAGGTTCATCGAGGAGGAGGTGCTCCCCCGGGAGCGGGAGGCGCTCCGGACGGGCGAACCCATCTCCGAGGCGGAGATACACGAGTTCTGGGAGATGGCGAAGGAGCGCGACCTGTTCGCCCCGCAGGTGCCCGAAGAGTACGGCGGCCAGGGGCTCAACTTCCGGGACATGCTCCCGTCGTTCGAGCAGGTCGGCCGCTCGCTGTTCGGCGCGCTCTCGATCCGCGCGAACGCCCCGCAGGAGGGGAACATGCACACCCTCGAGATGGCCGGCACCGAACGACAGAAGGAGGAGTACCTCCGGCCGCTGGTCGAGGGGGAGATACGGACCGGGTTCTCGATGACCGAGCCCATGGACGGCGGCGGCTCGGACCCGAAGATGCTGAAGACCACGGCCCGCAAGGAGGGCGACGAGTGGGTCATCAACGGCCACAAGTGGTGGACCTCCGACGGCTACGACGCCGACCTGCTCCTGGTGATGGCGCGGACCGATCTCGACGCCCACCCCTACTCGGGCACCTCCATCTTCCTCGTCCCGACCGACGCGGACGGCGTCGAGATCGTCCGGAACATCCCCCACCTCGGCGGGCACGGTATCGTCGACATCGAGCGCGGACACGCCGAGATCAAGTACGACGGCGTCCGCGTCCCCGAGGAGGCGCTGCTCGGCGAGCTGAACGAGGGGTTCCGGCTCGCACAGCTGCGACTCGGCGGCGGCCGGCTCACCCACTGTATGCGCTACTCCGGGATGGCCCAGCGCGCCCTCGAGATATCGAAGGCGTACCTCCAGGACCGCCACGGCTTCGGCGAGTCCCTCTCGGAGAAACAGGCCCTCCGCCACCGTATCGCCGACGCGGAGACCGAGCTCCACGCCGCACGGACGATGGTGCGGCACGCGGCCCGCGAACTCGACGAGAGCGACGCCCGTATCGAGGTGGCGATGGCCAAGATGTACACCGCGAACGTCACGAACGAGATCATGGACCTCGCGGTGCAGTGTCTCGGCGGGAGCGGCATCAGCAAGGACCTCCCGGTCGCACACTTCTACGAGGCGGTCCGGCCGTTCCGCATCGTCGATGGGGCCGACGAGGTCCACCGCCGGACCATCGCCCGCGACGCGTTCGAGGACGTCTACGACGCGGACATGGAGAACGTCGTCAGCTTCGACCCCGACCTCGACATGACCTGAGCCGCGGTCGCGAAAGCGACTGCGGGCTCTCCACGGGGTGACGGACCCGGGAGCATGGAGCAGTGTCGGCCGGGATCCGTCGGTTCCTGACGCCCACCCCGGTCGGTGCCCGGGCCGAGCCGGCCGCCGGCTATCCGAGCCCGAAGCTGTCGGCCCGGTCCGCGACGTGAAAGCCGCGCTCCTCCACGCGTCGACGTTCCTCGGAACCGGGCTGCAGGACGGGGTTGGTGTGATTGAGGTGGGTGAAGTAGATCTCCGTACGGGTCGGGTCGAGAACGTCCATGCTGTGGCTGATCGCCGGATGCGGCACGTCCCCGTACCGGTCGAGTTCCCCGGGTCCCCAGAACGTGCCGTCGACGCCCCCGATGTCGACGGTGGATCCGGGCCGGACGGGATCGAGTACGATGTGGCCCTCCTCGGACAGCCGGGCGAACGGATCGTTGGTCGCGATGAACTCCCCCAGCCTGGGAGTACAGTGGACGGTGAGCCCCGTCGCGGCCAGCGCCTCGGGGCCGAAGTAGAGGAGGCCGGGGAGATGGCCGAGATGCTCGCGGGTCAGGAACACGCCGTCCAGCGCGTCCCCCCGGATCTGGAACCGGACGTCCGGCGTCGCGTCGATCAGGTGGCGGGTCGACCGGCCGTCAAGGAGCAGGGAACTCGCGAACATCTGCCGGGCCGGGCCGGGTTGGCCCGGGCGCGCTCGCACAGCTCGCAGGAGCAGCCGAGATGGGGCACCCCCCGTCCTGCACGGTTCCGAGCACGCGTACGTCCACCCTTCAGCTACGGACCCGTACGGCGCCTCCCGGCAAAGCTCTTCGCCGGGAGAGCCCGTGTTACGCCGGGAGGGTCTCGGTTCCGGACGTGCGCGGCCGGGACCGATCGGCTCGGCGAACCTATCGGTCGGATCGACACGGCGAGCGCCGGACCGCTCCCGGTTCGTTACAGGCGGCCCGGAGGACCGGAACGGCGGTGATCGGCCGGACGGGATCGGCGAGGTCGGTGAGGGGAGCCCCGGTCGGCCTCGTACGGTCGTGGGTAGTCCCGTACCGACGATACCCGGCCTACCGGACGATCGAGCGTAAACCCGGTACGCACGTCCGTATCAGTCCTCCTCCTCGCGAGCTTTCAGCCACTCGTCGAGGAGGTCCCTCAGCGCCGCCTCGCGGTTGCCCCGGTGGTCGGTGAAGGCCTTCTCGTCGACGGCCTGGATCGTTTCCTCTTCGAGTTCGAGCGTGATGGCTTCGAGGTCGACGAGGGATTCGTCCATCGTGACGAGTCGACGGGATGCGGCTCCAAATAACTCAGTCAGACGGCCGTCGGATGGGTGGGTGCGGGGCGGACGCGAGCGGCGACAGGTCCCGGCGGTGCGTCGAAGGAGCCCGGAAGAGCGGTTCTGTTGATCCCGCCGGAGGACTCCGTTCACAGCCCCGGAGTTAGGGGTGTAAGTCCGTTCCCGGATCCGTTCCGACCCGAGAGGCGAAGCCGCGGGCCACCCTACGAACGGGCCTCTCCTCGCCGGAGACCGACACCCTGCCGGCCAACCGTTCCGGTACCGAACCCGTCACGTCGGTTCCGGGACCGACTGGGCCGCGTCGGCCGGTCGGCGGCGCCTCCGGCCGCGCTCGCCTCAGAACGGCCAGCGACCGTCGAACCGAAGGTACTCCGCCAGCCCCTCGGGGAGGACCTCCCGGACGGTGGCCGCCTCGACGCGCCCCGGTTCCGGACCGGCCGCGAGGGTCGCGGTCGCCTCCGCCAGCGGGAGCGCCAGGTCCCTGAGATCGCGGGGATCGAGCTTGTCGAGCGTGTCGGCGTGGGTGTGACCCCACTCCAGGTTGCCGTACCGGACGACCTGCCCCTCGCCGCCGGCGGTCGACGAGCAGGTGACGCTCGGGACGCCGCGGGTCACGAACGGCCAGTGATCGTTGAACGGGCTGGCGGTCCGGTCGGTCCGGATCGGTCCGAGGGCGAGGTCCTCGGCCGCCTCGAAGGCGTCGATGAGCCCGAGCCCCCGCACCCGGAGGTTCCGGGAGTAGCCGATCCCGTCGAGGTTGATCTGTCCGACCACGGTCGAGAGGTCGGCCCCCTCTGCCCACCGTGTCGACCCGTAGAGCCCGGTCTCCTCCCCGCCGAAGGCGACGACACGGACCCGGGTATCGAGCCCGCGTTCGTCGGCCTCGAGCGCGAGCAGCCGCCCGACCTCCGCCGCGAGGACGCTCCCCGCCCCGTTGTCGCGTGCCCCGTCCGCGATGTCGTGGGCGTCGACGTGGCCGGTCACCAGGATTTCCGGCCCGGAGTCGGGGCCGACGACGGCCTCGACGTTCCGGCAGGTCGCAGGCTCGTTGCGGCAGTCGACCGACAGCGTCGCCGTCACCGACCCGTCGGCGAGGTACCGCCGGATCCGGGCGGCGACCTCGCTGCTGACGCCGACCGCCGGGATCCCGCCCGGGCCGTCGTGAGTGAACCCGACCGCACCCGTCGTCGGGACCGCGCCCTCGGCGTTGTCGTTGCAGTAGACGAACCCGACGGCACCGGCACGGTCGGCGCGAGCGTACTTCTCGATGCGGTTGATCGCGCGCCCGAACCCCGGGGGGTTCTGGCTCCCCGCCAGCGCGATCCGTTCCTCCACGTCGGCGGCCTCGAAATCCGACGGCAGGCCGGCGCCGACGTCGACGACCTCGGCCTCGACGGTCGAATCGGGCGATCCGGGCAGTCCGAGCAGCTCGTAGTCGGCCTCGAAGGTGCGGCCGCGGCCGTCGTCGGCCTCGACCGCCAGCGAGGCGGCGCCGCGCCACCAGCCTGGGATCCCGAACTCGGTGATCTCCGTCTGCCGCAGTCCGGCGCGCTCGAGCCCCTCGGCGAGGACGCGGGCGCCCTCGGCCTCGCCCTCGTGACCGGCCATCCGGCTTCCGATCTCGGTCAGCTCCGCGAGGAGGTCCCACGCGAACGTGCTCCGGTACCCGTCACCCACGACCGCGTCCGAGAGGTGTGCCATACGGGTCCACTCCGATGGGGGGAGTATAATACCGGTCGTCGTTTGGGGACCGGACCACGGGAGGCGCCCGACGTTCCAGAGGCCGACGGCGGCACCCGTCGCCGCGAGAACGAACCCGAGCCCGGATGGTGTCCAAATGGGTCCCGATCCCGATGTGGCGCCGGTACACGGAGGGGATCGACGGGATGGAGGGAGTCATCGAGGAGTTCGTCGCGGCACGCCGCGGCGAGGTCGACGAGCACGACGACCTGCTTTCGATCCTGCTGTCGGCCACCGACGAGGCGGACGAGGCGATGTCCGAGGAGCTGCTCAGGGACGAACTGATGACGTTCCTGTTCGCCGGCCACGAGACCACGGCGACCGCGCTCACGTTCACCTGGTTCCTGCTGGCCCGGCACCCCGAGGTGGACCGGAAACTGGTCGCGGAACTCGACGCGGTGCTGGACGGCGAACCCCCCTCCTTCGCGGACCTGCCCGACCTCGAGTACACCGAACAGGTGCTCCGCGAGGCGATGTGGCTCTACCCGCCCGTCCCGCAGATCCCGAGGGACACGACCGAGCCGGTCGAACTGGGCGGCTACGGGATCCCCGAGGGTGCGACGGTCGCCGCCTGCCAGTGGACGGTACGCCGCGACGGGAGCCTCTGGGCGTACCCCCACGAGTTCCGTCCGAAGCGGTTCGAGACCGACGACTGTCCGCGGTTCTCGCACTTCCCGTTCGGCGGCGGGCCGCGCCGGTGCATCGGCGAGCAGTTCGCGATGGTGGAGGGGAAACTGATCCTCGCGACGCTGGCCCGGCGCTATCGCCTCGAGACCGTCTCCGACCCCGACGTCGACCTCCCCGTGAGCATCACGACCCGGCCGCTCGACCCGATCGAGACCCGCGTCGAGCCGAGGGAGCGGGGGCGGTCGTGGCCCCCAGCGGGGTCCCCGCCCCGGCCGACCACCGGTCGGGTCCCGCATCCGGGGACGGTCGCAGTGCTCGTCGGTAGTCGTCTCAAGCGGCCACCCCCGTGCCGGCGAGGTGTCGACGATCGTCTCGCAGGTCGCTGCTCCCGAGTCGATAGCGGCGGGTACGGACGCCACCGCCGCCGTCACCCGAGGCTGCATCGGCGACCCTCGAACGGACTATCGTTCTCCGGGCATGCGGTTCCGGAGTCGTCGTCGTTCACCCGGGTGCCGGGGGTCGTCGGAGCTACCCGAAGTTCTCCACTTTCGCAGCCGCGGGGTCACCGCCCGCGGCACGGATGGCGGTCTCCGTGACCTCGACGAACGGTTCGAACCCGTAGACGAACACCTGTCCTCGCCCGGTTACGTCACCGACGGCCGCGCCGAAGGCGTCCTCGCCCCCGACGGCGTACACGCGCGCTCCGTCGGCCGCGAGACGGGCGAGTCGGGCCTCGTGGACGAGCTCCTCGGTTCGGTAGACGAGGGCGGCATCGCCACCTCGGGCCAGTGCGGCCTCGGCGACACCCACCGCCGCGCCGATGCCCGGGCCGCCAGCGAGCGCAACCACGCTGTCCTCTCCCTCGTAGTGGACGCGCCCGAACGGACCGTCGACCTCGACGGTCTCGCCCGGTTCCGCCCCCGCGAGCCACGGCGTCAGCGTCCCCTCCCGGTCGATACCGACCGTGAGTTCGAACGTCTCGTCGACCTCCGGGGAGGATACCGAGTAGTGCCGCGTGACGGGTTCGCCGTCGACGGCCGCCCGCAGCTGGACGAACTGTCCCGGCCGGGCGTCGAACCCCGGCGGGGACGCCACGCGGAGCGCGATGGTGTGGGGGCCGACTTCCCGGAGCCCCGTGATCCCGACCTCGGTGCCTTCCATTCGTTCGGACGATACGGGCTCCCCCGAGTAAACTTGATCGGTCGTGGTGTGACGGTGGCGCCGACCGTCCCCGCCGTCCCCGGCGGTTCGGAGATCGACCGCTCGCGAAACCCGGTCCCGATGCGACCCCACGACCCGATCCAGGTCCCGTGCGTCGCCTGCTGGTGTCGTGACGCACCGGAAATTCGGAAGAACCCCCCTACGTTCCGGTTCTCGTCTATATTCGGTCTGTATTGACTGGCGACGAATCGGTCGACGCTGACGACAGGACTCGACCGTGATGAGGTTCGAAAGACCGGGCTCCGTGGCTACCGAAACGAGGCATCGTACTCGTGTGCGGGCACGCTTCCCGGCCGATAGTGAGCGCCGGGAGGGGATCCAGAAGCCGAAGCAGGATCCTGAGCCGGTACGATGAGGGGTCGCCTTTGCAGCCGACATCGATGCATCGAACCGACGATCCGGTCGCTCGGAAACGAAACTCGAGCGGATATCATAGCCGCTCCCATCGCGGGACTTCACCCGTGTTCTCCGCTCCATCGGTACGAAAATATAAAGAATCTGTCTATTATACCAGACAGGTACGAACCTCTCTCTACGGGTCGGCCCACGGTATCACCCGCGTCCCGGTCCGGTCCTCATCCGGGAAGGTCCGAGTCGTGACTCGCTGGCCGCTCCCGAAGCATCGCCACACCGTTTCCGTGTCGGTGATACGTTTCACTCCGCTCCTCACCACTACTCGGAACCGAGGGCCGGTGACGGGGTCCGCTCGCCGGTCGTTCCCGGTATCTCCCGCACGGGGCCCTACGGACTCAGATAAAAGCGTTCAGACCCCGGAATCCGGGCAAGCGTCCGTCGAGGAGCCGGCCTCCTCGGGTAGAAGGGCGGTAAAAAGTCGGCCGGCCGGGGCGAAGACGGGGATCGGGGACCCGTTGGCTCTCTCCAGGGGACCGGGGGAACACCATATGCGGTGTCGCCTCCCGTCGTGCGGACGACGTGGCGGTCGAACTCCGTCGACCCGACGGCCTCTCCGAACGCCTCGCTCGAGCCACACCCGGTCGATGTCGGGACGGCGCCCGACGGTGGCGCGATCAGTACGTCTGGTACCCGCCGTCGACGTGGAGCAGTTCGCCGGTCGTATAGCTCGCGAGGTCACTCGCGAGGAAGCGCGTCGCCGCCGCGACCTCCTCGGGTTCGCCCGCCCGTCCCGTCGGGATGGGCTTGGTGTAACGGCCGTCCGCCACCGCTTCGCGGATCGACTCGGCGTCGACGTCCGAACGGATGTTCGTCGCGATGGGTCCCGGGGCGACCGCGTTCACGCGGATACCGTGGTCAGCCGGCTCGAACGCGGCGTACCGGGTGATGGTTCGCACGGCGCCTTTCGACGTGCCGTACCCGGTCCGGTCCCGGGCCGCGAAGTCCGAGCGGATGGAGGCCGTATTGAGTATCACCCCCGGTTCGCCGCGCTCGATCATGTCCCTCGCCGCCGCCTGACAGCCGAAGAGCGTGCCCGCGAGGTTGACCGCGAACAGCGACTCGATGCCGTCGGGCGTACACTCCATCAGCGACGTTCCGTCGACCACCCCGGCGTTGTTCACCATGACGTCGACCCCGCCGAGGTCACGCGCCGCCTCGACGACGGCGGCTATCCGGTCCGGATCCGACACGTCAGCCTCGCCGAACTGGAGGGCTATCTCCCGCCCGATGCCGGAACTGCCCCTGTAACGACAGCGACGGACGCGCCGAACCGGTAGGGTCTCTCTCGCATCCCCTCGTGGTCCCCCGGCACCGGAATTAGCTGCAGCCGGGAGGCCCCCCACGTCTCCGGTCGGCCGACCACCCGTTGTCGCCTCTCGTTCAGCGTCGGCCCCCGTACCGCGGAGCGCACGCCGTTAGATCATAACCACGGTGTAACGACGGTTCCGAGGGGGTTCCCCCTCGCAGTACCACGTCTCGGGCCGTCCAATAGTCGGGTCGAGTCGGTCGAGCGACCTTCACCCGCGCCGACCGGGACGCCGACAGTGCCGAACACTGTCGCCCGACCGCCTCGTCGACCACCGGGACGGCGCGCTCGTAGAACGGCGAGCCGACGGGCCGGACCCGGCTGGAAAGGCGCCGGCGAATCGCCCGCACCGCATCGTAGACGTCCGTTCGAACCACAGCGACGCGCTGGAGGTTCGTCACCGGCCGTCGGCGACCGGTCGAAACGGTCCCGACGGGAGGGTGACGAACGCTCGGGAGCGTGGGCGAGGGCCGACCCGTCGTTCCGGTCACTCGAGGACCGATTCCAGAACGCGCACGAAGTTCAGTTTGAGGATCTTGCTGACCTCCCCGGGGTCGAAGCCGCGCTCGAGGAGCGCAGGCGTGATGTTCCGCACCTCGGCGTCGTTCTCGAGGCCGTCGGCGGTCGAGACGTCGATCATGTACTCCCGCTCGGCAGGGGACATGTACTCGAGGTTGTACTCGTAGAAGTCGAAGCCGAGTCCGACGTGGTCGACGCCGGCGACCTCGATCGCGTGTTCGACATGGTCGACGACGGTCCCGACGTCGGGTTCGTCCCCGTGGAGGAACGCCTCGAGCGCGTTTATCCCCACGACCCCGCCGCTGTCGGCGACCGCCCGGATCTGCTCGTCGTGGAGGTTCCGCGGATGGTCCCGGAGCGCCCGACAGTTCGAATGGGACGCGACGAACGGGTCGTCCCCGTACTCGACCACGTCCCGGAAGCCCGGTTCGTTGAGGTGGGAGACGTCGACGACGATACCGCGTTCGGCACACCGCTCGACCGCACGGACGCCGGGACATGTTCCGCCGGCTGTGCGTGAGGCCGAGCACCCGGAGACCGAGCCGGTAGAACGCGTCGAGGACGGCGGGATCGCCCTTCAGGGGTTCGGCCCCCTCCATGCCGAGGACGAGCGTCACCGGGTCCGAACCGACGCCGGCCCGGACCGCCTCGGCCGTCGTCGCGGCCTCCAGGTTCTCGGCGGCCTCGACCTCGTGGTGGAACGACTCGGCGATGCGCAGCCCCCGGCGCGTGGCCCCCTCGCGGGCCTCCCCGGCGTCGAGGTAGATCGGCGCGACCCGCATGTCGATCCCGCCCGCCCGCATCCCCGGCAGGAACCGGTCCTCGATCACCCGGTCGTTGCCGAGGTCGTGTTCCCGGACGACGGTGTAGAGGAGGTCGGCGTGTGCGTCGAAGACGCCCGTCTCCCCGTGGAGGCCATCGGACATGTCCCTCCCGCCTTCGCGAGGAGTGTTAAACGCACCGGCGCGGCTGCCCTCCGCCCCCGCGTCGCGTGGTACGCCGGGAGCGTCCCCACGGGCCCGGTACAGTCAAGCCCCGAGGGGACCGACTCGGGGCATCCCGACATGGCACGCGACGGCACGAACACCGACCCGGTGACGTCCCCGACGGACCTCCCGGCCCTCGCGGCCGCGCTGGTCCGCATCGGGACGGAGAACCCGCCCGGGAACGAGCGGCCCGCGGCGGAGTACGTCCACGAGTGGTTCTCGCACCACGGCATCGACTCGATGCTCCTGACCGAACCCGACCCCGAGCGGCCGCAGGTCGGCGCCCAGGTCGGCGACGGCGACCCCACCCTCGTCCTCAACGGCCACACCGACGCCGTCCCGGCGTCGTCGTCGAGGACCGCCGGCTCTACGGACGGGGGAGCGTCGACATGAAGACCGGGATCGCGGTGGCGATGCTCGCCGCCCGGGACCTCGCCGACCCCATCGAGTCCGGCGACCTTGGGGGGTCGCTCGTCGTCCACGCCGCGATGGGCGAGGAGACCGCGGAACCCGGCACCCGGACGCTCCTCGAGTCGGGGTTCGACGGCGACTTCGGCGTCGTCCTCGAACCGACCGAGTGCCGGGTCGCGACGGCCGCGAAGGGGCTCGCGTGGTACGAACTCCGCTGGCCGGGCGAGCCGTCGCACGCGAGCCGACCGGACCAGGGTCACAACGCCATCGACGACCTCCCGGCCGTCCTCGCGGCCGTCGACGCCTACGACGAGCCCCTCCGCGAGCGGACCGACCCGCTCTGCGGGCAGGCCTACGCGACCGTCACCCGCGTCCTCGCCGGCGAGGGGACCAACAGAGCGGTCCTGCCGGATCGCGCGGGGCTCGTGCTCGACCGGCGGATACTCCCCGGGGAGTCCCTTCCCGACGTCGACAGCGAGGTCGCGACGCTGGTCGAGGAGGTCGAGCGGGAACACGGCCTCACCCTGCCGTGGGAGCGGACGGAGACGTACGCCTCGGCGTCGATACCGACCGACCATCCGCTCGCCGAGACGTTCCGCGAGCACGCCGCCTCGGTCGCCGGCGCCCTCGACGATCCGTGGGGCATCGAGGCGTCGATGGACGTCCGGGACTTCGTCAGCGACGCGGGCATCCCCGCGATAACCTGGGGGCCGGGGAGCCTCGAATAGGCACACACGGTGGACGAGTACGTCGATCTCGGGGCGGCCGAGGCGGGACTGGAGGCGCTCCTGCGGGCCTCGCGGGAACTCCTCTCCGGGACCCCCGGGCCGTCCGAAACCGGCTCGCCGTAGCACCCGCTCTCGAGTCACGGGCAGCGCCGGACGCCGGTCCCCCGTCGGACGTCCGTGATGCGTGCGTAGTCCTCGAGCGTGGCGGCCTCCTCAAGTTCTGCGCGCTTCGGCTCGACACGCCCGCGGGCCGCGTCGAGCTCCTCGCGTACCCCCTCGTACTCCGCCCGTAGCTCGGACGGCTCCTCCGACCGCCGGTCCGGACGCTCGCGTTCCCCGTCTATCTCCCGTCGCTCCCTCTCGCCTCGCTCTATCCCCGCCTGTACCGCCCGTGTCTACCGGCCGCACGATGACCTCGCGGCGGTCGTCGCCCCGGGCCATCACCCCCCGCATCTCGCTGTCCTCGGTCAGAAACACGAACGGCTCCGCCCGGACCGGGTCCTCGAGGCAGGGCTCCGCGCCGAGGACCGTCTCCCCCGTTCCGCCCGGCGAGCACCCTGACACCCTCGGCGAGCGTCACTCCCGTCGAACTGGCGCCCCCCACCGCCCGCGCGGAGAGGTGTCCGACCCCTACGCCCCGCTGTTGCATGTCGCCGTCCCTTCGAAAGAGCCCGGCATCACCGTCTTCGTTCGAGCAACGGCCGGACCGTCGCCGGGACCCCCGCGTCCTTCGAGCAGTTCTTTACATCAATACTGTTGTAACGGATCGGGACAGCGACGGCTCCTGCCGCGACCGGGTGGCCCCGTGCCCGGATCCAAACCGCTCGACGGCACTCGTCGTGGGATCGCCGGTTCCTACGCGACAGCTACAGGACTGCCCGGAGAGCGAGTCCGATAGCCGGAACCGTCCACCGCAGGCACGGCAGGGGTGGGGCACGTCGACGACATCGGGCTCCCCGATCTCGACCTGTCCGGCCCGGTCGAGCCGCTCCAGGGCGGAGGTCGCGACGACCTCGGTCCGGCGCTGGAGGGGACGAGCCCTCCCGAGCGCCCCCTCGACGGCCGTCTCGGCGTGGGTCGGACCGGTTCGCGCTCGATCCCGAGGCGGTTCCGGAGATGGCGGTAGACCGTTCGGTGGGAGACGCCCCCGTTCTCGGGGCCTTCGACATCGATGCCCGGGTCGGGGAGCCGGCGCCGGGAGCCAGAACGGATCACTGGGGCTCGCGCCCGTCCGACTGTGTTCGGCTATAGTGAACAATCGAGCGTAGACAAACGGAGGAGTGGCCAGGAGCGGGGGAGTTTCGGGTCAAATCCGGGAACGGCGTTCACCAGGTCGGAACGAACGTCACCGAAGCATCACAGGGGTGCTCGCACCATCGGAGATTCGGACCCGAACCCTCGAGTATATCGTTTCCCGGTGTGACGATGACTCCCGTGCGGTCGTGTCCGACAGTATCAGGAGTAGTTGAGGTTGAGTTCGATGACGTTGGCGGCACTGATGAGCTTCTCGGGGACCTCCTCGTCGAACCGCTCTCCCTTCATCCGACTCGTCGGCCCGGATACGGAGATCGCCCCGAGCGCGTTCCCGTCGAGGTCCCGTATCGGGGCCGCGACACACTGTAGCCCGGCCAGTCGCTCCTCCCTGTCGTGGGCCACACCGCGCTCTCTGATCCCCTCGAGTTCGGCCAGCAGCGTCTCCTCGTCCGTGATGGTCGTGTCGGTTCGTTCCGGGAGTCCGCGGGTGTCGATGATCTCCCGGACCCGTTCCTCGGGAAGGTGTGCGAGGATAGCCTTCCCGAGAGCGGTACAGTGGAGGTGAACCCGCATACCGGCGTACGTATCGAGCCGGACCCCCTTGCTTCCCTTCGCCCGACAGAGGTAGACGCCCTTGCCGTGCTCCTCGACGAGGAGGTTCGCCAGTTCGCCGGTCTCCTCCGCTAGCCGCTCCACCTCCGTCCGTGCCACGTCGTAGATCGGCATACGGCTCCGGATGTACTCCCCGAACTCGAGGAACCGCAGACCGACTCGGTAGGTGTCCCCCTCCTTCACGACGTACTCGTTCCGGAGGAGCGTCGAGACGTGGTTGTGGACGGTGCTTTTGGGCAGCTCCAGGCGGTTCGAAACCTCCGTGATGCCTGCTCCGTCCAACTGTTTGAGCGTCTCGAGGACCCGCAGCGTCGTCTCCGTCGCACCGACCGTCGCCGCGTCCTTCTCCGTCATGTAGTCGGGCTTTCTCCCGACCGACGTAAACCTGATTGTTCACTATCGCCGGACGCCTGTTCGAACGGAGTAGATCGAATCCCGGAACGTGCTCGGGGCGTTACCGTTCGAACGGATCGTTTGCGATGGAAAACCGTCGTTCGTGAGCCCGTTCCAGGTTTCGGAGACGGACCCCGGGACGCGATGGAACGAGTCAGTCCGCCCGGGCCGCCGCGAGGCGGGCCGCGATCCGGACCGCGTCGATCAGGCTCGTCTCGGAGGCGACGCCCTCGCCGGCGACGTCGAAGGCCGTTCCGTGGTCGACGCTCGTCCTGACGATCGGCAGGCCCACCGTGACGTTGACGCCGCTCACCGCCCCGTCGGAGCCGAACCCGAGCATCTTGATCGGGATGTGTCCCTGGTCGTGGTACATCGAGACGACGCAGTCGAACTCCCCGCCGGCCGCCCGGACGTAGACCGTGTCCGGGGATTCCGGTCCGTGCGCGTCGGTGCCCCGCTCGCGGGCGGCCTCGACGGCCGGCCGGATCTCGGCGTCGTCCGCCTCGCCTATCAGTCCCCCGTCGCTGGCGTGTGGGTTCAACCCGGCCACGGCGATGCGGGGCTCCTCGATCCCCAGGTCGCGGAGCGCCCCGTGGGTGACGTCGATGGTCGACCCGACCGACTCGGTCGTCACGAGGTCACACGCCTCCCGCAGCGGGAGGTGCGTGCTCACGTGGGTCACTCTGAGTGGCGCTTCGACGAGCATCATCGAGTAGTCCTCCACGCCCGTCCGGGCGGCGAGCAGTCCCGTGTGCCCGGCGTGCTCGGCGCCCGCGAGCCGCGTCGCCTGCTTGTTGATCGGCGCCGTAGCGATGGCGTCGACCGTCCCGGCGATAGCCAGGTCGATCGCTCGCTCGACGTACTCGAGGCTCGCCCGGCCGTAGTCCTCGCACACGACCCCGTACTCGAGGGCCTCGACGTTCCCGAGGTCGAGCACGGGGATGCCGTCCCCGACCGCGAGTCCGGCCTCGACGGAGTCGACCGCCCGGACCTCGAGGTCGCTCCCGCAGACGCGGACCGCCTCGGCCATCACCGACGCGTCCCCCACGACGACGGGACGGGCGTGCTCGCGGACGGCGTCGAACGCCTTCACTATCACCTCGGCTCCGACTCCCGCCGGGTCACCCATCGTCAAGGCGACGACTGGCCTGGTCCCCATCGGTCCCCTCGAGACGGGCGAGACAGTTAACGATTGTCCGTTCGGCCCCGAACGCCCCGGCCTTGGTGACGACCGGCGTACCCGAGGCGGTCCCGCCGCGCAGGCGGCCGACGGGGACCCCCGCCTCGACCGCCTCGCCCGTCAGCCGGACGCCGGTCGCCCCGAGCGCGCCGAACACCCGCCCGGCGACCGCACCACCGGTGACGAACAGCCCGTCGGGGGACTCCCGTTCCCAGACCGCCGAGGCCACCGTTCCGAGGCTCTCCGCGACGCGCTCGCGAACCGTCCCCGGGGCCACGCCGGCCGCTCGACCCGCCCGGAGTGCCCGGTCGACGTCCCCCTCCTCGAGCACGGACCCCACGACGGCGGTCCCGACTTCGTCGAGTACCGCGGACGCCCGCTCGGTCGCGTCGGCGGCCGCCTCCGCGGGATCAGTGCCGGCCCGCGCGGATTCGAGCGGCACGATACGGTCGTCGGGTACTGCGGCGAGTTGTTCGACGGCGGTCGGGCTCGCGCTCCCCGCGATGCCGAGGACCCGGGCGTTCGCCGGTGGCTCCGGGATCTCCGGCGGTTCACTCGCCGCCCCCTCGGGGAGTTCCACCGCGCTCGCGAGACCGGCACTCCCGACACAGACGACGTCCCGGTCCGATCGTGCTGCGCCACGTGCGAGCGACGCGAGGTGGTGCCCGTGGACCGCGTCGCAGGCGAGCGTCGCGTCACCGGCTCCCTCGACGACGGCGGCGACGGGATCGGGCCCGCGTGCGACCGTCTCCACGCCGACGTGTTCGACGGGGCGTGTCCCCGTCCCGAGCAGGGTCGGGAGATGTGCGGAGGCGACGGGCTTCTCGGGGTCCCGTCCGGCAGCGGTGTCGGTCACGAGCCGCCCGTCGACGAGATGGATCCCACAGGCGGTGAGCCGACCCCCGGGAGGGAACGCCGGGGCGACGAGCGCGCAGTCGGCCCCGCTCGCGTCGACGGCCGCCTCGATCTCCGGGACGAGGTTCCCGCGGAGGGTCGAGTCGACCTTCTTGTAGAGGACGCTCGCCGGAGCCGCCCGGACGACCCGTTCGACCGCCGACCGGGCCTCCCCGGGCTCGAGGTACCGCGAATCCGTATTCACGACGACTACCGACTCCTCGGTGGGTGTCCGCTCCTGGCCGGTGACGACCGTCGTCGGGTACCCGCGGGCCGCCAGCTGGTGGCCGGTGTCGTTCGCACCCGACAGGTCGTCAGCGACGATCAATCCGCGCTGTGTCCCCATGCTCCACATGATCGACTACGCCATCATAGCAGTTGGCTCTCGGGCTGCTGTGTGGGCGGTGTTTAGTTAAGAGACTTCTGACGGATGCGACGGTGACAAGCACTGAAAGCCCCGGCCGTCTCGACTCGGGGGCTTCG
>PXRQ01000077.1:693-2046 GCA_003022005.1 Halobacteriales archaeon QS_5_70_15 | reverse complement strand
GAAGCACCGCAGGCCGCAGGCCGAGGAGCGCAACGAGCCGCGGGAGGCGAGCGTCTCGGGGCTTTCAGCTGGTGTCTGCGCTCTCTTCGGCGGTTTTTGCTAAACTAAACACGACCGCTGTGTGGACCCCGAGAACTATAGTACCGCGTGGTCTGGAACCGCCTATGGCCGCGCCACTCGCGTCCGCGTTCCGCCGAGACGAACCCGTGGTCGGGAACTGGGTCAGTCTCCCGGAGCCAGCCGTCGCCGAACTGTTCGCATCCATGGACTTCGATTTCGTCACCGTCGACATGGAACATACGACGGTCACCGTCGCCCGCCTCCTGGAGATGGTCCGGAGCATCGACGTTGCGCCCGACGACACGCGTTCGATCGTCCGCGTCCCCGGGGCCGACGCAGATCTCATCAAACGGGTGCTCGACCTCGGAATCGACGGCATCATGCTGCCGATGGTGCAGACGGTCGAACAGGCCGAATCGTTCGTCGAGGCCTGTCGGTATCCGCCCGACGGCAGCCGCGGCGTCGGCCCCGGTCGTGGGGCGGGCTACGGGCTCTCGCTCCCCGAGCAGATCGAGGCCGACGACGGTGCGTTCGCGACCATCGTCCAGATCGAGAGCGAACGGGCGATCGGCAACGCTCGCGAGATCGCCGCGGTGGATGGCGTCGACGCCCTGTTCGTCGGCCCCACGGATCTCTCCGTCTCGATGGGGACCTTCGACGAGGACGAGGGCCGCCTGTTCGGCCGGATCGAAGGGGCCGTCGATGACATCGCTGCCACTGGGACCCCAGTGGGCACCGTGGCCATCGGTGCGAACCAGATCGAACGCTGTGCCGACATCGGGTTCGATTTCCTCGCGGTCGGGTACTACGCTCACTTCCTCATCGAAGGCAGCGAACGAGCGCGCGCGACCTACGAATCCGAATGCGATCCATGAGCCGCCTCGGGGGTGTGACTGGGTCCACCGGGCGACCAAGGGAACTAGGTTACTGGCACTGTCTAGTTCAGGGACGTAGGAACAAGCAAGTCGACATCGACAGTTCCTCTCGGGTGGTGAACGCCAGTCAATCGCGATCGCGCTCTGGTGGCCGACCCCGACATCCTCGTCGTCGACGAGCCCACGTCGGCCCTGTCGCCGGACTCCGCCGGGCGAGTCTGATGGTCTCGGGGACGATGCCGTACTAGTAACTCTTCTCCCGTTGACGTTCTTGGGCTGTTCGATCCCCTCCCCTACTCGTTTTCCCTCTCGTCTCCAGCCGCGTCACGTCGATTGGCGTCGATCGTTCGTGGAGTGGGGCCTGATGCCAGGGGTTATTTAGCCCGCGGACAATCGGAGAGTATGCCCGAGCCAAGCC
>PXRQ01000077.1:0-666 GCA_003022005.1 Halobacteriales archaeon QS_5_70_15 | reverse complement strand
GCACGTTCGTAAACATCGACTCCCCTGCGGTCACCGAAGCGGCAACGCTCGCGGGGCTGGACTTCACAGTCATCGACCAGGAACACGGCCCTCTGACGGCGGAGACGTCCCTCTCGATGTGTGCGACCGCAGAGCAAGGGGGAGGGGCCCCCATCATTCGGGTCAGGGGCAACCGGCCACCCGAGATCCAGCGAGCCCTGGACATCGGCGCGGCCGGCGTACAGATCCCCCAGATCGAGACCCGGGAGGACGCCGAAGTGGCGGTTAGCGCGGCCCGATTCGCTCCGGAGGGCGACCGCGGGCTTAGTCCCTACGTCCGTGCGGGCGCTTACAGCGGATCGGCCGATTATACGGACGAACAGAACGAATCAACGCTCGTTATCGCTCACGTCGAGGGACAGGCGGGCATCGACAATCTCGACGACATTCTCGCGGTCGACGGCATCGACGTCATCTTCCTTGGCCCGTACGATCTGTCGCAGGCGCTCGGCGTGCCCGGTCAGACGACTGCGGAGACCGTCGTCCAGACGATGGAGGAGGTGTGTGAACGCGCCCAGGCGGCCGGGAAGATCGTCGGGGCCTACGCCAACTCGCCCGCTATCGCGAACCAGTGGATCGACGTTGGCGTCCAGTACGTCGCCGTCTCCGTCGACTGTGCGCTCCTCT
>PXRQ01000076.1 GCA_003022005.1 Halobacteriales archaeon QS_5_70_15 | reverse complement strand
GGACGTGTCTACTCGAACGTCATCGGCCCATCGTGGCGGCGGTGTCGTTCGGGCGCTCCGTGTCCGACCGTACCACAGAGATCGTCGTAGCGGGCCGGAGGGTTCGACCGGTCCGCGCCGCTCACGTCGCGCGGTCCCGGGCCGGGATCCTGCGAGGGACTACGACGGGCAGTGTCAGACGTACACTCGGCCGCCGTTCGAGTAGACGAGATGCTTCCGCGAGCCGGTGCCGTGAAGGTAGGGCTCGGCGGGGGCGTAGTTTCGCTCCCCGGAGTACTTCGCCGAACCGACGTTCGCGATCAGGATACCACGTTCGGTGTTCACCGTCCGGAAGAGGACGTAGCTGTCCGGCGGGAGGTCGTTCGGCTCCCGGCCGACGAGGCCGGTCGTGGTCCCGCTTTCGACGGGTGGCCACCGGTCCTGTCTGGGCACCTCGGCGTAGCTCCAGACGAACACGCCGGAGAAGTCCGTGATAACGGAGTACGTCACCTCGCGGTGGTCGGCGAGGAAGCGTGCCGCGGCGACGTCACCCGCCGACGGCACGCCGTTCGTGCTGTCGGCGACCGCCGAGAGGTCCCCGAGTTCCGATTCGATGACGAGTCCCTCGTTGTACTGGAACTCCCCCGTGACCGCGGGAACGAAGCCGGTGGAGTAGAGCAGGAAGACGGCGAAGAAGACGCCCAGAGCGGCGTACCGGCGGTCCTCCGCACCCGCGCCCTCCGGTCGCCCGAGGAGCCTGGCGAGCCCGCAGAGGACGAGCAGTCCACCGCCGACACACAGGGGAGCGATCCAGAACAGCGCGATGGGGTAGAGGCGGGCGAGGTCGATCGGGTTCGCCGACGGGAACAGTACGGCGGTGACGAGGAGGAGCCCCGACCCTCCGGCCAACAGGAGGTACTCGAGCCGGGCGAACGTCCGGTCCCGGAGGTCGCCGGAGAGCATCGCGAGGAACTCGGCGGTGACGAACCCCACAGTCACGTAGTTCAGCCACCGGAACACCTCGTAGGAGACGGAGTAGAGGTCCCGCGTGACCCAGCGGGCGCCGGACCCGCCCGTGGCGCTGACGCTCGTCTGTAGTCCGAGGAGATCGACCAGTATCTTCCCGCCGATGCGCGAGAGCTGGTTGAACAGGATCCCGTTCCCGACGTACATGTACCAGGTCATCCCGAGGACGAGGAACGCCGCGAGGGCGGTCAGCGGGAGCTTCCGTGGCGCGTCCTCGAACCAGTCCAGGCGCCCGTTGACGACGGTCGCGACGCCCCCGACCGCGACGACGACCCCCGACAGTGCCATGAACACGAACGCCGTCCCGTAATGACTGACGGTCAGTCCGAACCCGAACGGGACGAGCAGTACACTCCCGAGCCTCGCGGTCCGACCCGTGCCCCGGGTGCGGTACCACGCGATGACGAACAGCAGGAGGAACGTCATCGCGAGCTGCTGACGGTAGGTATCCGCGAGCTTCGTGTAGAAGCTCCAGAACGAGACGAGGAGGAACGCCGAGAGGAACGCGAGCCGGGGGCGACCCCACGGCCGGACCCGGGTGAGGTGGTAGAGCCCGACCGGGACCGCCGCGAACAGGAGCGGCGAGGTGTGCTTGTAGACGTTCTCGAGCGGGAGCCCGCTCAGCATGGCGTAGGTCGGCCGGACCAGCGATATGCCGAGCATCACGTCGGCCTTGAACGAGATACCGGGGTCCCACCGCCCCGACTCCACCACCAGGTTCGCGAAGTAGTACTCCCAGTTGGGGTCCCGGCCGGTGAGGAACGGGGTGTGGAGCGAGCCGAAGACGAGCATTCCCAGGGCGGTCGCGTAGAGGGCGAACGGGTGGAGCCGCTCGGGTATCGCCCCGGCGACGAGCAGGAACGGTAGCGTCGCGACCAGCAGGAGGAAGACCATCGTCGGGAGGTTCGTCAGGAACACCCGGTTCGCGTACCCGCCGACGAGCGCGACGGCGGGAAGGAGCGAGAAGAGGGCGACGACACGCCACTCCCGGACGCCGCGCGGGCGACGGGGGAGCGACGACAGCGGGTCCGTCCCTCGGCGCTCGTGAACCGCGGCGAGCACGGTCGTGAAGCCCCCGAGCCCGAGCGCGAGCGGGACGGGACGGAGCGGCGCGTCGACCCCGACGAACGGGAGCGCGGTGTTCAGCGCCAGTCCCACGAACATCAGCGAGAGGAGGCTCAGACCGACCGCGTACAGGCTCCGCTCGACCGCCCCGAACTCGCCGTCCGGGTCGAGCAGGCCGACGACCAGCCACCCGGGGACGAGCGAGAGGTACGCGACGCCGAAGACCGCCCGGACGGCCGCGACCGGGCCGCCGTCGGGGACGGCGACGAACGCCAGCAGCGCGAGGTTCAGGACGGCGATGAGCGCGGGCGTCCGGGGCACCGAGATCCCCGGCAGGGCCGGGACGGGAACCGTCGGCGTCCGGGCCGTCGTGTTCGGGGTGGAGGAGGCGGACGCCATCGGGATCAGGCCTCCAGCCGGTCGAAGGCGCCGTGGACGGCGTCGAGCTCGGCGTTCTCCGTCGCCTGCGCGTCCCGGATCCGTCGGCAGGCCTCGAGCAGTTCGGGGTGGTCGCCGCTCACGTCGTGCTGCTCGTCGGGGTCCGACGCCAGCTCGAACAGCCGGTCGCCCTCGGTCCCGCCGCGGTCGACGTACTTCCACCCGGGGAGCCGGATGGCCGTCACCCGACGGCCGTCGTCGCGGACCTGCGTGACGGCCCACGGTCGGTCTGCTCGGTCCTCCTGTACCACGCGGTCCGTGTGGCTGACACCGTCCGTGCGGTCCGCTCCGACGTCGTTCTCCACTCCGCTGTCGGGCGGGGATCCCTCGGGGTCGTACGCCTCCGAGAGCCGCCGGTCCTCCGCGACGGCGACGAGGAGGTCGGCGAGGTCGAGCAGCGAGAACGGCCGCTCGACCCGACCGGTCTCGCCGGCCCCGTGGACGACCAGCGGCACGTGGGTCACTTCCTCGTAGGGGTACGCGAGGTGGCCGTAGGTGCCGTGTTCGCCGAACGCCTCGCCGTGGTCGGCGTGGACGACGAACACGGGATCGATACCGCGGTCGAGGAGGTCCTCGCGGAGCCGGCGGACGAACGCGTCGGAGTACCGGATGGTGTCGTCGTACGCGTCGACGATGCGCCGGCGGGCGCGCTCCCCCAGATCGACGTCCGTGTCGCCGATGTGCCGGTAGCAGTCGTAGTTCGCCCGGTAGACGTCCGTCCGGGAGCTCCACCGCCGGTAGTCTGCGGGCGGGAGATACGGGAAGTGGGTGTCGGGCAGGAGCGTCCAGAGGAAGAACGGCTCCTCCTGGTCGGTCGCCAACCCGAGGACGTCCTCGTAGTACGCCTCCCACGGCTTGAGCGCCTCGTCGCGTGCGAGGACGTTCCGGACGTTCCGCAGCGTCGAGAACAGATCGCTCCCGGCGAACATCCGCCGGAGCAGCGCGTTCTGCACGGAGCGTTCCCCGCGTTCCGGGAGGAAGTCCTCGAAGTGGTCGAAGCCGCTGTCGAACCCGAAGTGCCGCGAGGCGTGGACCTGCGGGTGGACCGCCCCCGTCGCGTACCCGCGCCGGGAGAGCCGCTGTGCGAGCGTCGAGCGACGGGAGAGGTCGCGCCGCCAGTCCTCGGCGGGCGCGAACGCGACGTCCTGGCTGGCGTGCTGGCCGGTGAACGTCGCGGTCATCGAGGAGGAGGTGTTCGTCCCGGGCGCGACGGCCGTCTCGAACGCGAGGCCGTCGCTCGCCAGGCGGTCGATGGTCGGCGTCGTCGGCCGGTCGTAGCCGACGTAGCCGCAGTGGTCCGCCCGGAGCGCGTCGAGCGTGACGAGGACGATGCTGCGTTTCACGTCGTGTCTCCTCGGTCGTGGGTGTCAGCCCCGACACGGCCGGTGCCACGGTCGATGCCGCCCGCGGCGGTGTGCCCGTCGCCGGCCGCCGCGTCGCTCCCGGCGAGGACCGTCTCGAGCGCGGGGACGGCATCTCGCCACCTAAACCTGTCGACGGTATCGCGGCCGGTCGCGGCGACCGCCTCGCGCCTCCCGGGGTCGGCGAGCAGTCCCGCGAGCGCCTCGCCGAGCGCCTCCGGGTCCCGTGGGGGCACCGTCAGGGCCCCCTCGTCCGTCGACTCGCGAACGACGCCCACCGCCGTCGAGAGCACGGCGGTCCCGCAGGCCATCGCCTCCAGGGGCGGCAGGCCGAACCCCTCGACCCACGACGGGAAGACGAAGACGTCGGCGGTCGAGTAGAGCCGGCGGAGCCGACTGTCGGTGACCCGGCCGTGGAACTCGACCCAGCTTGGAAGATCAGATGCCCCCCCCGAGGGGCCGAACATCCCGAACCGGACGTCGTCGCGCTCCCGCCGGACGCGGCGGAACGCCGCCAGCGCGTCGGCGGTCCCCTTCCACTCGGTCGTCCGGTAGGGCGCGAGCACGCGGAGGTCGGTGTCGCCGTCGTCCCTGCGGCCGTCTTCCTCCCCGACGTGGTCGCTCCCGTCGTCCGGGTAGAACGTCCCGTGGCCGACGCCGTTCGGGATGCGGGTCGAGTCCTGGCCGAACACCCGGTCCAGCACGGTCCCGAGCCACGCCGTGACGACGACCTTCCGGGTCGACAGCGAGAGCGCGTCGTCGACGCGGCGCTTGTACCCCCGGAGCCGGAGTCCGGGCTCGATCGCGGCCATCGCGGCCGGCACCGGGAGGTCACGCTCGGTCGCGAGGCGTTCGGCCCGCCGCCAGCACCCCTCGTCGTCCCAGAGCGCCCACGCCTCGTAGTGCTGGACGAGGTGGAACGGGGCTCCCGCCGACTCCGGGAGTCGGGCGACGGCGGGCGCCGACCGCCAGCTGGGCGCGACGACGGCGTCCCCTTCCGGTATCCGATCGAGGAACGGCCGCCGGAGCGCGGGCAGCCGGAGGACCTCGGCGTCGGTCTCCCACCCCACCCCGCCGCCGGAGCCGGACGCGTCGAGGGCCTTCCGTGCGACCGTGAGCGGCCCCTGCTCCCGGAGCAGCCGGAGCGGGTACGGCGGCACCGCGGGAACGACGACCGTCACGTCGTGGCCCCGGGCCACGAGCCGGTCGGCGTACTCGTAGACGACCCGCACCCCGCCCGTCGAGGCGTCGCTCGGCAGGACGAAGCTGACCCGCACGGCTACACCGCGCCCGGGTCGATGTCGCGCTCCCGGGCGAGCGTCTCGCGCAGCTCCGCCGCACGCCCCGGACGCTCCCCGCGCAGGTCCTCGAGCTCGTCGGGATCGGACTCGAGGTCGTACAGCTCCTCGCCGTCCGGCCCGACGACGAGCTTCCAGTCCCCCGTTCGGACCGACCGCCGCCGGAACCGCTGGTCGAGCTTCAGCACGCCGTGCGGGTTCGACACCTCCGAGACGACCGGGTGGCCCGACTCGCGGAGCGCCGACCGCCCGCCGAACCGCGGGGCCGACTCGGCGCCGAGGAGGTCGGTCACGGTCGGGGCGACGTCGAGCAGGCTCACCTGCCCCGGGACCCTGCCGGCCGCCGCGGCGTCGAACGACTCCCGGGCCCCGGGCGGGAGCCACACCAGCAGCGGGACGTGGATCAGCTCGTCGTAGAGCCGCGGGTGGTGCCCGAGGCGACCGTGATCGAGGAACTCCTCGCCGTGGTCGGCGGTGACGACGACCGCCGTGTCCCCGAGCCGGCCCCGCGCCTCCAGCCCGTCGAACAGCCGCTCGAGCTCGGCGTCGACGTACCGGAGCTCCCCGTCGTAGAGCGCTTCCAGGGCCGCGAGGTCCCGTTCCGAGAGCGAGGGGTCGTCGGCCTGCACCCGGTCGTTCAGCGCCTCCACCCGGTCCGGCGGGAGGTCGCGGTCGAGGTGCTCGTCGGGCGGGAGGTACGGCCCGTGGACGTCGAGGTAGTGCGCCCAGCAGAACGACCGGTCGGGCGCGTCGGCGAGCCACTCGAGCACGCGGTCGGTCGTCTCGACGGCGTCGACGTACGGCTTCTCCTCGTCGAAGGCCGCGAGGAACAGCCGCCGGCCGAGGCGGTAGGCCGTCTCGTCGCGCGAGAGCAGCGCCGCGGCCTCGGTCTTCACCCGGTCGAACAGCCCCGGCTCCTCCCTCTCCTCGAACGAGTCCGCGAAGTGGTCGAACCCGCGGTCGTAGCCGTAGTGCCGGGAGAGGTAGGGGTTCGAGTGGATGCCGGTGGTCCTCATCCCTCGCCGGTGGAGGTGCTCGGGCAGCGACGGGCGGCTCCCCGAGAACCCCTCGTAGCCGCCGAACTCGAGGGGGTACCGCGAGGAGAACAGCGAGGCGAACGAGGAGGGCGTGCCGGGGCCGACGGCGAACGCCGACTCGAAGACGAGGGCGCCGGTCGCAAGCGAGTCGAGGAACGGCGTGGTGTCGCGGTCGTAGCCGAGGAACCCGCAGTGATCCGCCCGGAGCGCGTCGATCGTCACCAGCAGGACGCTCTCGACGGCCACTACACCACCCCCAGCGCGCGCTTCAACGGCCGCGGGAGCCAGTCGTCGCGGCGGCCGAGCTGGAAGGCCATGAAGTGGACCGCGTCGTACACCATCGCGTAGGGGAGCCACTCCCACTCGCCGTTCGAGAACAGGTGGCGGACCTCCGCGGCGACGTAGGAGAGCCCGTTCGAGAGGTAGGCGCAGTCCCCCTCCTCGGCGATGTCGGCGAACGCCGCGCCGTCGCCGTAGCGCCGGCGGAACAGGCTCTCCAGCGTGTAGGCGTGGGAGTGGTGGACCGCCGCCGCCGGCTCGTACCGCAGGCGGTAGCCCGTCTCGAGCAGCCGGATGGCGAGCTCCTTGTCCTCGGACATCGGCGTTTCGGGGTCGAACCGGACGGCCGACCAGACGTCCCGGGGGACCGCGGCGGTGACGTCCGAGATGAAGACGTTCTGGAGGTAGAACTCCCGTTGGTCGTCGGTGTCCTCCGGCGTGATCGTCCGGGGCTCGGTCGGGTAGAAGTACTCGTAGAAGAACTGGTCCATCGGCTTGGCGTCCGGGTAGGCCACCTGCCGTCCGTAGGCGACCCCCACCCCGTCCTCCCGGAGGGTTCCGACGAGCGGCCGGAGCCACGTCTCGTCGATGGGCCGGGCGTCCTGGACGGTGAAGACGACGACGTCGTTCGAGGCACGCTCCGCCCCGTAGTTCCGGGTCCGGGCGTGGTGGAACGATTCGGGGTCGATGCGGTTGACGGTCGCGCCGAACCCGCGGGCCACTGCCCTGGTCCCGTCGGTCGATCCCGAGTCGACCACGACCACCTCGACCGGCGCGGGGTAGTCCTGTGCGTCGATCAGCGAGAGGAGGTCCTCGAAGTCCGGGCCGGCGTCCTTGGTCGGGATCACCACGGAGACCGACGGCCAGCTCATCCTACTCGTTCAGGTAGCCGAGCGACCGGAGGCGGTCCCGAACGTCCGCCTCGTCGACCGCCTCGAACTCCTCGTCGGTCTCGGACTCGACGTAGTAGAGCACCTCCCGCATGACGTAGGTGACGTACGCCTCGGGGGTGTCGAAGTCCGTCCGGGGGAGGCGACGCTCGATGCGGTCGACGATCCCGCCCGGAAGGTCGAGCGAGCGGCGTTCGTCACGTTGGCTCATACGGCCTATCTCCCGACTATCCGGGTTAAATCCAGCGCTCCACCGCTCCGCAAGCTACGGCCGGGGTCGCGGGTGCCGGACGACGGCCGGCGGTGGCGATACGACGACGCCCGTGCGGTTCGGTGCCCCGCGAGGGCCCGGACGGGTGTAACGGGTGCGGTAACGGTTCACCGTCGGTCCCTCGGACGGGGTCCGTGGTCGCCGGTCGCGGGCCGCGACCGTCCGTATCAGAACGCGTCGTCCCCGATCGCGCTCAGGAAGAACGACGAGAAGACGATCTGCAGACCGAGCACCGTCGCCGTCATCGCCACGACGTCGAGCGCCGGCGAGGGGAGCGACCCGAACCCGGAGCTCACCCAGCTGACGACGAGACTGAGGAGGTACGCGATGCCGGCGGCGAAGACGAGCGCGCCCTGCTCCAGGCCGACCCGCTCTATCACCCCCTGTGTCAGCGGGTCGTTCGGGGTCCGGATCGGGTCCCCCGCCACGGCCGCGAACACGCCGAAGCCGAACACCTGGCTCCCGACGAGCACCCCCAGACACCCCGCGATGACGCTCCGGATGCCGAGGGTGGCCCCGAACGGCTCGACGCCGCCCAGCGAGAGGCCGACGAGCAGGGCGCCGACCGCGGCGAGCACCACGCCCGGCACCGAGAAGAGGTAGCCCGGCGCGTTCACCAGCATGAACCGGACGTGGCGCCAGCCGTCGCGGAAGCTCTCGAGGGTCGCCTCCCCCTCGCGCTCGTGGTAGGTGATCGGTAGCTCGGCGATCTGCAGGTCCCGCGCCGCGGCCTCCATCACCATCTCGCTGGCGAACTCCATCCCGTCGGTCACGGGGTTCAGCCCCTCGAGCGTCGACCGCCGGATGACGCGGAAGCCGCTGTGGGCGTCGGAGACGCCGGCGCCGTAGAAGACGTTGAGGAACTTCGTCAGCAGCGGGTTGCCCACGTACCGGTGGAGCGCCGGCATCGCGCCCGGGCGGATCTCCCCCTCGAGTCGGCTCCCCATCGCCATGTCCGCGTCGCCCTCCGCGACGAGCCGGTAGAGCCCCGGCAGCTCGGCGAAGTCGTAGGTCGTGTCGGCGTCCCCGATGGCTACGTACTCCCCGCGGACCCGCTCGAACGCGTACCGGTACGCGTAGCCGTACCCCGGCTCGTCCGGGGTGACGACGCGGGCGCCGTGTTCGGCCGCGATCTCCGGTGTCCGGTCGGCCGAGGAGTCGCTCACGATCACCTCGCCGTACACCTGCAGTTCCTCGAGCGCGCGGGTTATCCGGTCGATGCACTCCGCGATACCCTCTTCCTCGTTCAGCGTCGGCATGACGACGCTCAGCGTCGGGGTCTGCTCGCTCCCCGCCGGGAGGAGTAGCTCCTCGCCCGACCGTCGCTCCGCCGGCCCGGTTCCGGTATCGCCCCCTGTCTCCGGACCGGGCGACCGGCCGTTCGTTCGCTGCTTCTCGTCCCGCAGTCGCCGTCTCCCGGTTTCGTCGGTTTCCATCTCTCTGTGCCCTCCCCCGAGGCGCCCCAGTCGCCTCTAGCAAAGGGTTCGTTGTCCGGGGCTTCCGCGTACCACTACTAATAGCTTATCGCCGAGAGGTGGTTCCTGCCCCCGTGTGACAGGGCCTCTTGTACGCCGACACGAACACATAAGCCGGCTCCGGGCGATCCGGCCCGTATGTTCGAACGCGTTCCGGTCGACGGGGTCGACCTGTTCTGTTCGGTCCACGGCGAGGGCCCGCCGCTGGTCCTGCTCCATGGGTTCAGCGGCAACCACCTCTCCTGGTGGCAGCAGGTGCCGGCGTTCGAGGGGTCCCACCGCGTCATCGCGCCCGATCAGCGGGGGTTCGGCCTCTCGGCCGACGCGCCGGACGGTCCCGGTGCCGCCGCGTTCATCGACGACCTCGAGGCCCTTCTCGATCGCGTTACGGGCAGTCACGGCGAACGGGTCGCGCTGGTCGGCCACTCGATGAGCGGCTGGACCGCGGCCGCGTTCGTCACCCGCTACCCCGACCGCGTCGCCGCGCTCGTCCTCTCGGGGACGCCCGCCGGTCTCCTGCCCCGCGAGCGACACGCCGAACTGCTCGCCGAGGCCGACGACCCACCCGACCCCGATCCGCTCGATCCCGAACGCGCGTTCCTCTCCGAGTCGATAACCGAACTGAACCGCCACGCGCCGCCATCGTTCGACGACGTCCACCCGGTCGTCGAGTCCTTCGAGACCGATCCCGACCGGCTCGCGGACGTGCCGGTCCTCGCGGTCGCCGGCGAGTTCGACCCGTTCATGCCGCCCCGGGCGGTCGGGGCGCTCGCCGACCGCCTCGAGGACGTCTCGATCGCCACCGTCGAGGGGGCGGGGCACTCGGCCAGCTTCGAGCGCCCCGTAGCGTTCAACGACTCCGTCGGGAGCTTCCTCGAGGAGCGGGCGGGGGTCTGAGCAGCCCGGCCCACCGCCGTCCACACGAGCGGACGAGGCGTTCGGCTACCCGCGTGTCCCCCGGGCCCGGATCAGTCCTCCAGCTCCCGGAAGTACGGGATGACCTCCTCGCCGAACGCGCGGAGCTGCTCGTCGGCGACCTCGCCGCTGACGCCGCCGGTCTCGAAGAAGATCGCGAGGTGGAGGTCGTGGGTACCGGTCTCCTCTTTCAGCGCCGCGACGCCGTCGATGATCCCCTCGGTATCCCCGACGATGGCGACGCCCGCGTCGATGACGGCCTCGGCGGTCGCCCGCTCGTCGATGTCGCCGGTGATCGCGCGGTTGAACCCGAACGGGCCGAAGTAGTCCCAGCCGTGTTCGAGCCCGAGCTTCCAGTTCTCGAACGTCTCCTCGCTCGCGACCTCCGTGTTGAACACCCAGAGCCCGGTGGCGAGGCCGCGACCGCGCTCCTCGTCCCAGCCGAACTCGAACGGCTCGCCGTCGTACTCCGGGCGGTGGTCCGGCCAGCCGGCCGCCTCCGCGGCCTCGTGGTAGCGGACCATGTTCTTCCGGACGTTCGGGTCGCCGAAGGAGATGCCGTTCATCCCGTGCTCGGCGGCGTACCGCACCGACCGGTAGGAGGTGACCGGCTGCCAGAGCTGCGGGTGGGGCTCCTGGACCGGTTGCGGGAACACCGACAGCCCGGTCAGGGTCGACCCGCCGGAGACGACCGGCGACCACAGCCCCGAGGAGTAGAGGTCCCCCTCCTTCCAGTCGATGTAGTCCTCGAGGTCGTACTCGGAGGCGTCGTCCTCGAGGTACCGTCGCTCCTGCTCGTGGTGCCATTTCGTGTGCTTCGGGGGTATCGAGTGGTACTCGCCGACGTGCGAGAACGCGTCCTCCGTCCAGGCCTTCCTGATGATTTCGAGCTTCTCGTCGAAGGCGACCCGGTTCCTCTCCTGGTCCTGGACGGTCCCACCCCAGTACTGCCCGAGGATCTCGTTCTCGCGGGGCTGGTAGCCCCGGCCCACCCCGACCTCGACCCGGCCGCCGCTCACGACGTCGAGCTGGGCGGTCTGCTCGGCGAACCGGACCGGGTCGTGCCAGTTGACGATGTTCGCGAGCTGGACGAGCCGGATGTCCGAGGTCCGGCTCGCGACGGCCGTCTCGGTCAGCAGGGGGTTCGGGCTGAACTCCGCGCCCGCGAGCTGGAAGTGGTGCTCCGTGTAGCTGATCCGGTCGAACCCGTGCTCCTCGGCGAGCACGCCGTGGCGCACCTGGTCCTCCAGCACCCGACGGCAGTCCTCGTGTAGCTCCGCGACGGTCGCGTCCGGGACGACGACGCCGTCCTCGCCGGTCCGCTTCAGCGGGAGGTTCGTCGACCCGTTGTGGATCACGGTGAACTCTGACATGCGTCACGGCGTTGGACTGGAGCCAGTGATAAACGTTGGTGCGGGACGGGCCTGCCCGGTCGTCACCGCCAACCACGGTGGCGATGCCGTCTCGGGGCCCGTGTCCCGCAGTGCCGGACCCGGCACCCGACTCCCGGGTACCGTGCCGGGCAGGAGCACCCTCGAAGGTCATCCCGGGGTCGGAACCCGGTGGTTCGGTCGGTGATCCTGGTCACCGCTGGAGGGTTCACCGTCGCCGTCCGGACGGTCCGGTCCGCTATCGGGCGTTCGGTCGGGTGACCCGAGACGGGCGCGACGAACGCTCTCGTGGTCGGGACCGACCGGGTCGTCATGGCCGACGGGAACCGGCTCAGGCAGGTCGTCGAGAACCTCGCTCGAAACGCGGTCGAACACGGCCACGGCGCCGTGACCGTCGTCGTCGGGGATCTCGAAGACGGCTCCTACGTCCAGGACGACGGCCCCGGCATCCCCGAGGCGGAGCGCGACCGGGTGTTCGATTCGGGCTACTCCGGGTCGAACGACGGAACCGGGTTCGGCCTCGCCATCGCCGAACGGATCGTCGAGGCCCACGGCTGGACCATCGAGGTCACCGAGGGGGCCGACGGCGGCGCGCGGTTCGAGATACGCGGGGCCTCGGTCGCTTCGCTCCCTGCGGCCCCGCTACTGCTCACGGCTCCCTGCGGTCACCGCTCGCGTATCCGAGGCCCTCGCTTTCGCTCGCGCCTCGCCCTCCAACGGCGTCCGCTCGACCACCGTCCCCTCGACGGTGGGGTACTGCTCGACGATCTCGCCCCGTTCGAGGTCGCCCTCCTCGATCATCTCCTCGAGCAGCCACCACGCCAGTTCGACGTGGTTCGACTTGACCGCGTAGAACTCCTCGGGGACCCCGAGTGCCTCCAGGCGGGCCTCGTCGACCCAGGCCTTCCCGTAGACGAGCGTCCCGTCGTCGGTCACCTCGTCGAACGGGCGGCGGACGTTCCGCGCCATCCGCTTGAGCCGGTTGCGGTGCTGGGCTGCGTCCTTGAACACGCTCGTACAGAAGTAGACCTTCGGGTGGTCGCCCATCTCCTCGAGTATCGCGTGCGAGCCCTCGACCGCGCTCATGTGCCCCTCACGGAGTTCGTAACCCGCCTCCTGCATCCGCCGGAAGTTCCCGTCGGACATCTCGAACTCGTTCACGTTGCAGAACTCCGCGGCGCCCTCGTCGAGGAACTCCAGGAACTCCGGCTCGGCGCGGATGCCCGGGATCTCGAACGCCGGGGTGAGCCCCTCCTCGCGGGCGATATAGAGGATCTCCTCCCACTCGGTGCCGTGGAGGTCGCCCCACCGTTCGAAGGGCGGGTGGAACCGTATCTCGTCGAGCCCCGCCTCCGCGAGTGCCCGCATGTTCTCCCGGCCGCCGGTGATGCCCGTGTAGAGGTGGGTGTGGTGGTCCTCGCCGAACTCGTCCTTGAGCAGGCGGAGGTACCGCGTCGTCTTCCCCATCGCCTCCTGTGGCTCGCCGCCCGTGATCGAGGTCCCGAGGGCGTCCATCCGCTTCGCCTCCCGGATCACGTCGGCGTCCTCCTCGACGACCCGCTCGTTGGCGTACGTGGTCGTAACGTTCTTGCGGTTCTCGCCGAGTGGACAGTAGAAGCAGTCGCGCTGGTCGCAGTAGCCGTAGACGAAGAGAACCATCTTGCCGCCCTCGGCGCACTGCTCGCAGCCCTTCGAGATCATTCGCGTACCCCCGATACCGGGTGGAGGGAGAAAAGTCGTGCGTCTCGCGGCTACGCCCGCCGCCCGAGGACCAGCGCCGTCCCGAGGGCGACCGCGAACGCCACGAGCGCGCCGACCCCGGGGCCGTCGCCCGAACTCGTCGCCGAGGGGCTCGGGGAGTCCGTGGGCACGCCGGTGGGCGGCGGCGTCCGGCTCTCGGTGGGGGTGGGAGTCCGTTCGGCGACGAGGCGGACTGGCGCCTCGGCCAGTTCGTCGCCGCCGGACCGGATCGAGAGGGTCGCGGTCGTCCCGTCGGGCGTCTCCGCGAGGTCGAACGTGGCGGCGAAGCGGCCGTCCTCCCGGACGGTCGTCTCGTTCGACAGCAGGAACGGCTGCTCCGCGTTCGAGGACCGGAGGTGGACCGTCAGGTTCGTCCCGGGCCCTATGGTCGTTCGGCCGGCGGTGCGTCCGTCGCGGCGGCGACCCCGGAACCCGCGATCAGGAGCGTCGCGAGCGTCAGGAATGCCGATGTCCGACTTGCGTACGTGCTGGAGGGACCGGGTGTATTCCGCCGCCACTGCGGGCGGCTTCCGATCGTCCATAGGGCGGGTGGCCCGAAGTGCTCACCGGTAGCTCAAACGGCCGTCGTAGCTTGCGACCCGTCGCCGTGGCTCGGGGCCCGTCGGTCTCCCGTTGGCCGTTCGCGTACCGAGGCCCCCGTCGGTCGGCTTCGCTCCCTACCGGTCGTAGGTCCCCCGGAGGGTCGCGACGCCGTACCGGGCGTCGCCTATCGCGGACTCCACGGCCGACCGCTCCGCACCCGGATCGAGGCCGAGCGACGACCCGAGCGCGTACAGCCCGAACCGGTAGGTGTGCGCGCCGTCGTCCGGCGGCGGGCACGGTCCGACGTAGCCCACGGTCCCCCGCGAGTTCGTCCCCTGGGCGCCGCCGAGCTCGTCGACCCGCCTCCCCTCCGGCACGCCAGCGGGCCACTCGGTCCGGTCGACGGGGACGCCCCACACGAGCCAGTGGACGTACGGCGTCGCCCCGGCGTCGGGATCGTCCATCACCAGCGCGAGCGTCTCCGCTTCCGGGGGTACCGCGCTCACCGAGAGCGGGGGCGACCGGTCCGCCCCCGAGCAGGTGTACTCCTCCGGGATGGGCTCGCCGTCCCCGAACGCCGGCGAGGCGAGCGTCGGTGCCTCGAGCGCGGGCGTCCCCGGGTCCGGGGCGACCGTCACCGCGGCCCCGGGCGAGGTCCCCGCGTCCCCGCCGTTCCCGGCACAGCCCGCGAGGGGGGCGGCCGCAAGCGCGGCCGCGGCGATGAGGTCCCGTCTGGTCGGCACGGCGCCACGTTCGGCGTCGCCGCACATGAACCCACGGCCGGTCGGACCGACCCCCTGGCTCAACCCGTCCTGCCGAAAACGCGAGGTAATTTATGTTCCGAGCCGTATGTGGGGGTATGTTCACGACAGTAGGGCACCGGCTCCCCCTTCCCGCCACGGACCGTCTCTGGCGGTTCTTCGTCGTGGGTGCCCTCGCCGCCGGGCTCCAGAGCGCGCTCCTCTGGACCTTCGGTCGTTGCCATCGAGATCACCATCCTCTCGCAGTACGTGGTCAACAACGCCTGGACGTTCCGGGATCGGTCGAACGACGGGGTCCGGCCGTTCCTCGGCGGGCTGCTCCGGACGAACCTCGTCCGTGGCTCGGCCATCCCCATCCAGACCGGACTGCTGTTCGTCTTCGTCGACGCGCTCGGCCTGATGTACCTCGCCGCGAACCTCGTCGCCATCTCCGTCTCTGGGATCTACCGGTACGTCCTCGACGCCCGCTGGACGTGGGGCGAGTCCTGAGGACGGTCGGGCGGCCAGCGACCCGATCCCGTGTACCACCCGACGCGGGCGTGGCGTGTCACACGTGGACATACGCGAAAGACGGTTAACGGGGGAGGGCCTACCCCGCCCCGAACGTGCTGCTCGTACTGTGCGTGGACCTCGACGACGACCTCGGGCGGAAGACCGGCCACCGGACGCCGGTCATCGGCCGGGAGGCCGTCCAGCGGGCGGCGACCGACCTCGCTACCGCCGACCCCGAGGACTCGGACGTGAACGTCCTGTTCGCCGGGCTCCACCTCTACGACTCGATCGACGACGAGGCCATGGAGGTGGCGGTCGTCACGGGGACCGCCCGGAGCGACGTCGCCGCCAACCGGAAGGTCGGCGACGAGGTCGACACCGTCCTCGCCTCGCTGACGACCGGCGAGGACGTCCGCGCGCTCGTCGTCACCGACGGCGCACAGGACGAGTCGGTGGTCCCCGTCATCCGCTCGCGGGTCCCCATCGACGGCGTCCGCCGGGTGGTCGTCCGCCAGGCCCAGAACCTGGAGTCGATGTACTACACCATCAAGCAGGTGCTCGACGACCCGGAGACCCGGGGGACGATCCTCGTCCCGCTCGGTATCCTCCTGTTGATCTACCCCATCGCCATCCTCGCGGAGTCGCTGGGGCTGCCCGGCTCGACGCTCGGGGCCGTCTCCACGCTGCTCGGCCTCTACGTGCTCGCCCGGGGGTTCGGACTCGAGGAGACCATCGACGACGCCTTCGAGCGGGTCAGGGCCGCGCTGTACGGGGGCCGCGTCCAGTTGGTCACCTACGTCGTCGCCGCCGCGCTCCTCCTCGTGGGGGGGTTCAGCGGGCTCGAGTTCGTCGAGCAAATCCGGGGTGACACGCCCGGCGGGACCCTCTCGGCGGGCATCCTCGTCGCCGCGCTCGCCTAC
>PXRQ01000075.1:6979-41768 GCA_003022005.1 Halobacteriales archaeon QS_5_70_15 | reverse complement strand
GGTCGTCGACCTTGTCCATCTTGTTGACGGCGACGACCGGCGGGGTCCCCACTTCCTGGAGGAAGTGGAACATCTCGACGTCGTGGGGGATCTCCTCGCCGCCGGAGTGCCGGTCGATGATGTCGACGGCGGCCTTCCCGTCGACGACGAGGACCCCGACGAGGATGTGGTCGGCGTTCGCCTCGACGTACCGGACGACGTCGGTCTTGATGCGCTCCCGGACGTCCTCCGGGACGCCGGACATGAAGCCGAAGCCGGGGAGATCCGTGAGGACGAAGCTCTCCGGGGCCCAGTCGTAGTGGTTCGGCTCCCGCGTTACGCCGGGGTTCTGTCCCGTCGGGACCCCGTGGCCGGTGATCTCGCGCATCAGGGTGGACTTCCCGACGTTCGACCGGCCGACGAGCACCACCTCGCTGTCGCGGTCGGGGCGGGCGTCGAACATGCGCGATGGAGGCGGTGCCGGCGGTTAAGGCTCACGTCACGCCGTCGCCGGTCGCCGCGGGCCGGGCGGGGATCGGGACCACCCCTCGTCGCCGTACACCGCGGTTTCGGGGTGGAAGTCGGCCCACGAGAACCAGAACATCGCCGGCCGGTCGTTCGCGCGGGCGAGTGTCGTCCCCCCGTGGGGGCCGTCGACGGCCTCGTCGGTCGCGACGCACCAGCGCGACCCGTCCGCCAGCACGACGCCGTTCGCGCCGCCGGGGCGGAACTCGAGCGGCCGCCCGTCGACGGCCCGCTCGTAGGCGACCAGCGCCCCGCCGGGAGTGAGCGCGACGAGCACCGGCACGCCGCCGACCCGGTCGTTGGACTCGTAGGCGCCGTACGGGTCGAACGTGTAGTCCCGGACGGCCGACCGCGACCGGCCGACGACGGTCCCCGAGAGCGACGGCGGGAGCAGCACCTCGGTGTCGGGGTGTCCGGCCCGCCACTCGTCCCAGCCGGCGAGCGTCGAGGGGACCAGGTCGAGGTCGGTCCCGGTCAGCGGGCCCCGAACGGCGGTCGCGGCGACCTGCACCAGAGGGAGTCCGAGTCGGCGTCGTACATGACGAGGTTGTCGTTCCGGAGCAGCCCAGACACACCGAAGGAGATCACGACCTCCTTCGAGGCTCCGGTCGCGTCGCTCCCGGACCCACCGAACGTCCGCACGGTGCCTGCGACCCGCCGCCGGGCGACGACCGCGCTCCCACGGAGCGGACAGTAGGAGACCAGCAGCGGCTCTGCGAGGCGGTCGTTGAGGACCTCGTGCCACCCGAGCACCCGGAGGGGGTAGGCCCGCGCCCACCCGTCCCGGACGAGTCCGACCACGCGGTCGAACGGTGCCGGTCGCGGTTCGATCCGCCGCGGTCCGAAGTCCACGGTCCGGGCCACCAGCGAGACGCCCGACCAGTCCGGGCCGAACGCCGGGTCGGTGATGGCCGGGATGGCGTCCCGGGGGGTGCCGCGGACCAGGTCCGACTCGGGGACCGGCAGGTCGGCGGGGAAGCGGTCGCTCCCGGTCGGACCCACGTAGCCGACCCGGACGCAGCCGGCGAGGGCGGCCAGCCCGGCCGCCGCACCGCTCAGCAGGGGTCGCCGAGAGACCGTATCGCCCGTATCGCCCTCGTCCAGGTATCCCCGTGTCGGTGCGGCACCACGGACGCACAGGAGCGTCGACGGGACGAGGCGGGCCCTCACCGGGGCCGGACCGGGCACCCGCCAGTTACTTGCCGACCGGCGCCGAGAACCGCCCGTGCGACTGGTCCAGGTGTCCGTGCCGGCGGGCAAGCGCGACGCCATCGTCGGCGTCCTGGAGGACGAGGACATCGACTACGTGCTGACCGAGGAGACTGGCCGCCGCGGGTACACGCACGTCGTCTCGTTCCCGCTGCCGACGAACGCCGTCGCGCCGGTGCTCGACCGGTTGGAGGAGGTCGGCGTCGGCGGGAACGCCTACACGGTCGTCACGGAGGCCCAGTCGGTCACCTCCCGGGAGTTCGAGCGGCTCCGCGAGCGGTACGCCGAGGAGGAGAGAAGCGAGGTGCGCATCGCGAGGGAAGAGCTCGCGGCCACCGCCCGGAACCTCGTCTCGAACCCGCGGACGTACGTCCTGCTCACGGTCGTCAGTGCGGTCGTCGCCACGGCGGGGCTCCTGCTCGACTCGCCGGCGACCGTCGTCGGGTCGATGGTCATCGCGCCGCTGATCGGCCCGGCGATGTCCGCCGCCGTCGGCACCGTCATCGACGACGAGGACCTGTTCGTCCGGGGGGTCCGGATGCAGGTGGTCGGGGTGGGCCTCGCCGTGATTGCCGCCGGCGTCTTCGCCTTCCTCGTCCAGGCGACCAACCTCGTCCCGCCGGGGCTCGACCCGGCGGGCATCGAACAGGTCCGCGAGCGGCTCAAGCCGGACTTCCTCTCGCTGGCCGTCGCGCTCGGTGCCGGCGTCGCCGGCGCGCTCTCGCTCACCACGGGGGTCTCCTCGGCGCTCGTCGGCGTGATGATCGCCGTCGCGCTCGTGCCGCCCGCGGCGACGGTCGGCATCGGCGCGGCGTACGGCCTCCCCTCGGTGGCGGTGCCCGCGGCCGTCCTCGCGGTGGTGAACGTGCTGTCGATCAACCTCGCGGCGCTGGTCGTCCTCTGGTACTCGGGCTACCGGCCGGACCACCTCATCCGGCGGGACGAGGCGCGCTCGGCCACGATCGAGCGCGTTGGCGTGCTCCTCGTCGCAATCGCCCTCCTCTCGGTGTTCCTCGGCGGCATCACCCTCGACACGTACCGGATGGCACAGACGGAGAACGACGTCCGGGCGGCCGTCGAACCCGCGTTCGAGGACGGTCGGTACGCCGAACTCGAACTGCTCGCCGTCGAGATGGAGACCGAGCCGACGCCGGGGGCGTTCGTGTTCCGCAGGCCCGCCGCCGTGGTCGTGCGCGTGGGGGTCCCGCCGGGGTGGGAGCGCCGGAGCCTCGCGCCGACGCTCCGGGAGCGGATCGTCGAGGCGACCGGCCGGCCGGTGGCCGTCGAGGTCCGGTACGTGACCGTCGAGCGGGCCCCCTCGGGAGGTACCGCGGCCGTCACCGACCGTCGCGAACCGGCCCCTGCGATGCGTCAAACCGCCCTCTGACGCTCCGACGTGTTCATGCTCCGTGGCGAGTTCCAGTGGACATGGTATTCAGAAACGGAGCCCTGACCGCGGCGATGGGGAACGCCCGCGCCGACGCGGAGACGGTCGCGGCCGCCGCGGGCGGGACCCTCGGCGGCGCCCGGACCGTCTCGACGTCGAACGACGGCGGGGCCGGTCCGTTCCCGGTCTACGAGACCCGAAGCGACGCTGGCGGCGGCGGCACGGCCGTCAAACCCGGGACCGTCCGGGCGAGCGCGACCGTGACCGTCGTCTACGATCTCGAGTAGTGCGGTAGGGATCGCGGACGGTCATACGGACGGTTTACCGGCTTATCGGGATCGCCGATCCGGTCCGGGCGATCACCGGTGACGGGCTACAGCCGCCCGTATCAGTCCGTGCTCTTGCGCTCCTGATCGGGGTGTTCGGAGACGAACACGCTCGTGTGGTCGGGGATGTCCTCGGTGACCCACGAGTTCGCCCCGACACTGACGTGGTCCCCGATGCTGATCGGCCCCAGGATCTTGGTTCCGGCGCCGATCACCACGCGGTCGCCGATGTCGGGGTGGCGCTTGTAGCCCTTCTTCAGGGCGTTCTCCTCGTCCTCGGCCTCCTCGAAGTGGAGCGCGCCGAGCGTGACGTCCTGGTAGATCCGTACCCACTCGCCGACCGTCGTCGTCTCGCCGATGACGACGCCGGTCCCGTGGTCGATGAAGAAGTGGTCGCCGATCTCCGCCCCCGGGTGGATGTCGATGCCCGTCACCGACTTGGCGGACTCGGTGAGCTCCCTGGCGTACGCGGCGGCCCCCTCCTCGTAGAGGGCGTGTGCGATACGCTGGATCGTGATCGCGTGAAACCCGGGGTACGACCGGATTATCTCCAGGTAGGTCCGCGCCGCGGGGTCGCCCTTGTACGCGGCCTCGACGTCCAGCTTCAGGGTCCGGCGTATCTCGGGGAACCGGTCGAGCACCGCGGTGACCGTCTCGGAGGGGTCCGACCCGTTGTACGGCCGGATGCCCGAACCGAAGAGCCGGGCCAGTTCGTCCAGCCGCTCCAGGACCGCCGACTCGTCCCGGAGCAGCGGGTCCGCGTTCCAGCACCTGGGGAACAGTAGCCGCTTGATCACCTCCACCTCCTCCCGTCCGTGGTCCCGCCGCGGGAAGTCCATCGCCCGTCCCGTCGGGAACGGTTCCGCGTCCTCGTGGTAGGACTCCAGCAGGGTCAGGTGTGCGTCCCCGGTGTACTTCATGCGTGGGTGTACCTCGGGACACTATTATGCGTGGTGGACGGCCGCGACCCCGTGGCGGGCGGGCCGTCCCCGCTTTCCCCGCTTCCCCGAACTCCCCCCTCGTGGGGAGGTACGCCGCCGTGAGTGCCCGTCCCAGTGGTCGAGCGGGGCCGGGGCACACTCCCGCGGCACGGGCGACATCGGGGACGGCGCACGCTACCGGTATCATCGCCCCTCGCCTTCCGTGAGGGATTGTGGATACCGCCGTGCGGGAGTTGTAGAGTCAGGGAGGACGAGACATCGCGTCAGTGGAGTCCGACACGAACGATTCGGCGGACGTGTTCGGGGCGGACTCCGTCGCGGCAGGCTTCGACAGGTCCGCGGGCGAGGACGGCCCGGGGGCGACGACCGGCGACCCGGTCAGTCGCTGCCGTTCCCCTCGCCGACGCAGAACCCGATGTAGTCGTGATCGTCGTCGATGCGGCCGTAGCCGCCCGTGAGGTCGTAACTCACGTCGAGCCAGAGGTTGTACGCACAGGGCGTCAGCGACGAGATATTGAAGGTTTTCGTGGCTGCCACCTCGTTGTCGGCACCGAGGCTGATGGTCGGCGGACTCGGCAGGGCGCCGCTGCCGCCGACGAGCCGGAGGCTGGCGTCGTCGATGTGGGGATGGTATGCCGAGACCATCACGTCCATCGTGTCGGAGAGCCGCTGGCAGCCACTCCCGCTCCGGAACTCGGAGACGTCGAGCATCACGACCCCGCGTTTCGTCGTGGCGTGGCCGTTCCAGCTGGGGTGGCGGTGCTGCTCGTAGCTGGTGTTGGAGAGGACGATCTTCGAGAGGACGTCCCGCCGAAACGTTCCGGAGACCGGGGCTCCGGTGATCGGATCGGTCTCTCGTGTCTCGAAGACCAGCTCGTAGACGTGCTCGCTGGACCGCTCGCTCGGGTCGAGGGACTGTCCGGCGACGTGTTCGGGCGCCGTCGTCAGGTCGAACACCTCGTCGAGGACCTGCTCGGACCTGAACCGCGCCAGCAGGTCGGAGTTGCGGACGAGGAGGCCGGTCCCGGCAGGACCGCCCGGCGAACCCTTGTCGTTCTCGCGGGGCACCTGGATCCACCCGTCGGTGTCGACCTCGACGGCGTTGGGCGCGCCCGGATTGTTCAACCAGTAGGGCTCGTGCTGGAGCTTCCAGGTTCCCGGCGAGGGCTCGCTCCAGTACTGGAGCGTCCCGATCCGCGTCGGGGCGATCATCGACGCGTCGGGGTTCGTGTACGAGCCGGTCGTGCCCGTGCCGGCGTACTCGGCGATCCGGAAGCGGTACTCGTGGGGGTCGCCGAGCCCGCCGTAGGGGAGCGCCCCGATCAGCGGGAGCGTCCCGGTGAACGCGAGGTCGTCGCCGCCCTCCTGTGCGTATCCGGCGGCCGAGATCCGCGAGACGATGTCGAACTCGCCGACGTGGGTCCACATCGGCTCGACTACCGGCGGGCCGTCGCCGTCTTCCGGCACCTCGACGCAGAACCGGCCGATGTGGAAGCAGGGCCCGACGTTCTCCCGATCGGAGTCCCGGCCGCGGGAGCGGTCCTCCACGAGCACCGGCGAGCCGCTCGGGTCGCGGATCTCGACGTGGACGTCCGGGCCACCGATCAGTTCGATCGGCAGCCACGGTGTGGGCGTCCGTTCGAAGTCGGAGCGGCTGTAGTAGATCCGGAAGTATCCGTCCGTGTCGGTCGTATCGCGCCCGAGTTCGTCACGCTGTGTGATGTCGGTGTCGTAGGCAGTGACTTCGTCGCCGACGGCCGGCCCGGTCGGGACCCCCTCCCCCTGCTCGCTCTCCTCGCAGTCCATGACGCGCCCGCAGATGACCCAGGCGCCGAACAGCTCGCGCACCCGACACCACCACCGCTCCGAGACGCAGTGCTCCCAGAACGAGACCGCACCCTCCTCGCCCTCCCGCCACTTCGGCTGATGGGTGGTGAGGGTGAACCGGATGGGATCCGCATCCTCGTCCTGGGGCCCCGGCACATGGTCCGTCCGGACGTCGATCCCGAACGCCTCCCCGTCGTACTCCTGCCCGTCGCCGACGTGGACCTCGAACGCCCCGTCATCGTCCGTCCGCGTCTCGACCAGCAGCCGGTCGGCCTTTGCCTCGACCGCGTCCCGGTCGAGGATCTCGAAGGTCCCCTTTGCCGCCGCCGTCGCCCGCTCCGTGACGTGAGCCACATCGCGGTCGACGCGGTACAGCCGCACCGTGGCGTCGGCGATCGGTTCCTTGATTTCGGGACAGACGTAGCCACAGAGCTGCCCCCGGAATGTGTACTCCATTGTGGTGCTCCCTCGCTGCGACCGCCGACGACGTCCCCTGCCGTCGGTGGCCGCAACGCTCGCGAGAAGGGTCCGACGCTTCTCGCAAACGGACGCCTCCTGACGTTCCCCGACCGCGTCCTGACGTGACGGGTGGCTCCGCGACGGGTACCGCCTTCCCTTCCCGCCTTCGGGCACGTATGACAGAATAAAATAAATACCGAAGCGAAATATCATTCAAAGAAAATTTACGAGAAATACGAGTGTGCGAACCGGTCTCTCGTAGGGGATCGTTGATACAACCGCCGCAGCCGTAGAGCCGGGACCGGCGCTTCGAGCGCCTCTGGAACGGGATTACGGTCGATCGAAGCCAGCGGCACATCGCAGGACAGCAGCCCACCCGAGATGCGCTGCGCCGGAGCGGGCATCGTTTGTTCCGCAGAAGAAGCAGCGACAGGTCCCGGGACGCGCTCCCCACCTCGCTTCGTCTTCCCGGGGTCCGCGAGCGCCTCGGCCTGGACCGGGGGGAGCACGTCGGCCCGATCGTCGCACCTCGGACACCCGTCCCTGTCGTGTCGCACCGGGTGAGTCGGCGGGAACCCTCGGGTGTGCATACGGCGCGAATGGCCCGTCAGCGGACGGCGTCAGCTCCCCTCGAACGGCAGATCGGGCTCGTAGTCCACAGCGCCGACGACGGCCTCGAGCACCTCCTCGACGCCCTCGCCCGTTTCGACGCTCATGAAGAAGTCCGCGTCGACGTCGGTCGACCGGTCGCTCTTGTTGCAGACGGTGATCACGGAGACCTCGCGGAACCGGTCGCGGACGTCGTCCCGGAGCGCCAGCTGCATCCCGGGGGGATAGCCACACTCCCCGCTGGCGTCCACGAGGAAGAGGACCGCGTCTGCGAGGTGGGTGAGCGCGGAGACGGCCTGGCGCTCGATGTCGTTTCGCTCCTCGGCCGGCCGGTCGAGCAGGCCGGGCGTGTCGATCAGCTGGTAGCGGACGTAGTCCCGCTCGAGGTGGCCGACGTGGAGTTCAGTAGTGGTAAAGGGGTAGCTCGCGATCTCGTTGCGGGCGTTCGTCACGCGATTGATGAACGAGGTCTTCCCGACGTTCGGGTAGCCGGCGACGACGATGGCGGGCTCGTCCGGGCGGATGTCGGGCAGGGTCTTCAGTTCGTCGCGGGCCTCGCCGACCGCGAGCAGGTCGTCCCGGACCTCCTCGACGATGTCCGCGAAGCGTGCGAACGCCTGCTTGCGGAGCTTCCGTGCGGTTTCGGCGTCCGTCCGGCGCATCCGGCCCTGGTAGTCCTTCCGGAGATCGCCGACCTGTCGGGAGGCCCAGTTCACCTCCGAGAGGTGCTGTCGGAGGTCGTCGAGGCCGACGATCGCGTCGGCGAGTTCGCGGTGGAACGGGGCCAGCGCATCCATGTCCGGCCAGGACGTGACCACGTTCTCCAGGTTGTCCGAGAGGATGTTCCCGGCGGTCAGGAGCATCGACTCCTGGGCCTCGACACCGGACTTCGCCCGGCCGGCGCGGGCCGCCCGCGAGAACGCCTTGTCGAGGAGTTCGTCGGCGCGGGGCGTGGTCGGGAGGCCCTCGAACGGGGCGGTCTCGGACATACCCCCGGGTAGCCGACGGGCGCGTATAAGGCCGTTCATGCGCCCGTAGTCCCGCGGACGGTTACGTGTCTCCGCGGACCGAGGGGCGCTACACCTCCAAGACTCCGGGGGCGAGAGTGGTTCGCACAGCGTCGGTAGACGTCACCGTTTCTGTCGGGACACTCCCGGTGGCAGATGGAACCGACGTGCCGACTGCGGAGGGCGTATTCACCACCCGAGGCTGGCCCCTTTCGGCGTCGTTCTCGCCGGGGTCGGCGCCCGTCCCCGCCGAGTCAGACGGGGATCGCGTCGGGGTCGATCGGGCGAGCCCGTTCCCGACAGGTCTCGGAGAGGTCGACCGCCCACGCGTGGACGGTTTCGCTTTCGGTTTTCAACCTCCCTTTGGGCGTTCCGTGCTCGTCGGTGAAGTTGATTCCCACGGCACCGTCGACGACCCCGATTGACACGGGGATCTCTTCGTAGACGGAGTAGCGCGCGTTCTCCTGGTCGAGCATCTCGCGGAAGCGCCGCGCCGAGGGTGGATGGTCCCGTATGGCGTCCACGATATCCGGCGCGATCACCATGTCGACCCGCGTCTCCCCGTGAACGGTCAACTCCCACTGGTTCTCGATAGCCTCGGGCGCGGACTCGCGTGCGACACCCCGGATCCGGTCGCCGGAGCGGTGAAACTCGACTATCCGCCGGACGATGGCGGTCGAATTACACTCCTCGACCGGGATGACTTCGGCGTCCCGGAGACACCGGACGTCGAACGTCAGGACCTCGGTCGGCAACCATTGCAGGGGTTCGCGCAGCCGGTGCTCCGCCTCCAGTTCACCCCTCAGGCACGTGAACTCCTCGCAGACCCACTCGCCGGCCGGCCTCACCTCGTGCGTTCGTCCGGAGCCCTCGATCCAGCCCCGCTCTTCGAGTTCGCGGAGGATGCGCGCGACCGTGACCCGCGACGCATCGACCCGGTCGCGGATCCCGTTGCGGGTCCGTGGTTCCTCGAGGAGCATCTCGAAGACCGCGACGCGATTCGCCGAGTCCGCGAGAAACGCGATGTCGTCGAGTGTAGTATCCATGGTTGTCGTTGGTCATACATACGACAAGAATCTATGGGAGTGCCGGACCGAATTCCAAACAGTCACGAGAGACGGTCGGACGCGCAGCGCCGATACGAGCTCACCCCGTTCACGATGTGACCGTAGGGGAAGGGTCACAGAACTGCTATCAGAACCGCGGCACCACCCCCGACCCCGGCTGCCATGCCGACACCCGTGGCGAGGTGATCGCCCCATTCGACGACCCGCTCCAATGACAACACCACCGTGATACCTGCCATCCACGGGATGTTCATCGACCCGACGACGATCATGACGGCAAACAACGCCCAGCAGCATCCCACACAGAAGACGCTGAATCGGAAGCCCGTCTCGGCAGCTCCGCGGATACCCGGTCGATGGTACTCGAACAGGAACCCGAGCGGTGTGCGACAGTATCTCAAACAGCGGTGCTTGTACGGGGAGAGCTGGAACCCCGATAGTAGTATCAACGTTCCACCGAGCAACAGCGGGCTGTTCTGATCGGCGATGGCTGCGATCGGTACCAGCGCGTTCACGACGGGTGGAGCGACCCCCGTGAGCGCCCACACGAGGGCGTACGTTCCCATGAAGACACCCGTCCTCGCCGCCCTGCCTGCAGTCGCTACCCCCTCGAGTGTCCGGTAGTACATCCGAAACAGCGGAACTGACGAGGGATACATCATCGCGATCATCATCACCTCCCACATCACGGGGTAGAGGGCGATGCCGACCGGTCCGTTCGAGAGGGCCATCGCCTCCGGTGCCCCCGGATCGGACATGCGGAGTCCTGCTGCCGACCCCGGCATCCGGAGCCATCGGTCCATGATCGCTACCCATGCAACGAGAGCGATTCCATGGGTTAGTTTCGGTGATCGCCGGGATCAGTTCCGGGATACGAGTTACCGTACGAAATTCGGTCGCTGACGGAGCACGCCGTACAGGACGTACCTTCCCTATCGGTCACGCCGGGGTCGGTAGGTGGCGAACGTTCCACGTTGGAACGTACCGAGACGTCCGCAGCTCGCGGTCGCACCGATCCGAGAGTCGGGACCCCAACCCCCGCCCCTGTCGCTGCCCCCACGCTCCGCGATCGCCGGCCGGTCGTCCGCGAGCCACCAGACCCATACCACGCCACGGCCAACTGCCGCGCATGACAGACTGGCGTGCGGTCGGCATCGGGTTCCTCGTCGGCGTCGTCACCGGCCTCCTCGCGTTCACCCTCCCCGTTATCGGTCACATCGGCGCGGGGCTGCTCGGCGGGTTCGCGGCCGGCTACGTCGCCTGCACCGACGGCCGCGGGGGGCTGCTCCGGGGGGCGTGGCACGGCCTGCTGGCCGGGGCCCTCGGCGGGATCCTGCTCGCGATCCTGGTCGCCGTCCTCGCCACGTTCGTCGGCGGCATCGTCGGCGGTTCGGTCGGGAGCCTCCTCGGTGGAGGCGGCGTGCTCCTCGCCGGCGTCGGTATCGCGATCGTCCTCGCGCTCGACAGCGCTATCGGCGGGGCCGTCGGCGCGCTCGTGGCCTGATGCGGTCGTGGCACTGATCTCCCGGTGAGCGCCAACCGGGGTGGGCGGTCGTCGGTAACGGACCCCGCACGACCGTATGACCGCCGGTCCCGCCACCGTTCAACGACCCCGTGCGCCAGTCGACGTCCGTCGCGTGCCCGGGTCGCCGCGAACCGACCGCTCTTGGGCCTCCGGTCCGAACCCGCGCGGTATGGCAGAGATCGATGCGGGTGCACTGCTCCCGAACGAGCGCGTCCAGTCGATGGCGCTGGACGGCGAGGTGACACAGATCCACCGCGGGGGGAGCGAGCGGTACGCCGAGCCGGGCGACACGTTCGGGATCGAGGGAACGACGTTCGAGGTGACGGGGGTGGACGAGCGGACGCTCGGGGACGTGACCGACGCGGACGCCCGGCGCGAGGGTTCCGAATCGCTGGCGGCGTACAAGCGGCGGATGGAGCGCGTCCACGGCGGGAACTTCGAGTGGGACGGCTCGAGCGAGGTCGTCCGCTACCGGTTCGAGAAGCGCGAGGCGTGAGCGAAGCGAACGCCTCGAGACGGCGAGCAGCGAGGGACCGGAGGTCCCTCGGGCCGTGTGAGCGGGCGGAGCCCGCGAACAGCCGGGGAACGGAGTGACCCGCGAGCAGCGCGGCCGACCGTAGGGAGGCCGCGGAACCGCGAACGGCGACCGAAGGGAGCCGTGAGCAGCGGGGAGTGAGCCACCGCTCGCCGGGTCGCGCTCGCATCAGGTCCCCGCCGGTCGAGCCTACCGCCGTGCCCGTAGCTCCGCCCGCAGGTCCCCCAGGTCCATCCCCTTCATCGACAGCAGGACGAGCAGGTGGTAGACGATGTCGGCGGCCTCGTGGGCGAGCTCCTCGCGGTCGTCGTCCTTCGCGGCCAGCAGCAGTTCGGTCGTCTCCTCGCCGAGCTTCTCGAGCACCGCGTCCTCCCCCTTCTCGTGGGTGAACAGCGACGCGGTGTACGACCCCTCCGGGAGCTCCTCCCTCCGGGACTCGATGACGGCGAACAGCTCGTCGAGGACGGCGTCCGTGTCGGTGCCGCCCCGGTCCCCGTCCCCGGAGTCGGTCCCGTCCCCGCCGCCGCTCATCCGAGGACCTCCCGGATGTCCCGCAGTTCCTCGAACTCCTCGGGCTCCTCGCGGCCCTCCTCGAACACCGACTCCGCGACCTCGATGGGGGCGTTCGTCCGCGCGGCCATCGCCATCGAGTCGCTGGGCCGGGCGTCGATGACGACGCTCTCCCGGGGCGTGACGAGGTGGAGGTCGGCGATGTAGGTGCCCTCGCGGAGTTCGGAGACGACGACCCGGTCGATCCGGCCGCCGAGTTCCTCGATGATGTCCAGCGTGAGGTCGTGGGTCATCGGCCGGCCGATGTCGATGGCGTCGATGCCGTGGGCGATGCTCCGCGCCTCGTCGACGCCGACGAAGATCGGGAGGACGTCCGTCTCCCCGTCGACCGAGAGGAGGACGACGGGGACCGGCCCGTCGGGCGTCCCGGCGACGCGGACCGCATCGATCTCTGCGTGCATACGAGGAACGAGGGACGGCCGGGGCAAAAGCGGGCCGGTCGCCGAACGGGGCCGTGCGGTGGTGTGGGTCGGACGGGGCCGTACGGCGGTGTGGGTCGGATGGGGCCGTGCGGTGGTGTGGGTCGGACGGGGCCGTACGGCGGTGTGGGTCAGCGGGCGAGCGTCGCCGCCTCTGCATCGAAGAACGCCAGGTGGTGGAGCCGCGAGTCGCCGGTGAGTTCGGGGTGGAAGGAGGTGCCGACGACGGGACCGTCACGGACCGCGACGGGGCGGTCCTCCCGGGAAGCCAGAACCTCGACGCCCTCGCGCACCTCGTCGACGACGGGCGCGCGGATGAACACCGCCGGGAACGGCGAGTCGAGGCCCGCGATGTCGAGCGGGGCCTCGAAGGAGTCGGCCTGCCGGCCGAACGCGTTCCGGTCGACGGTGACGTCGAGTATCCCGAGTTCGTCGACCCGGTCGTCCTTGGCGTCCCGCGCGGCGACGATGAGCCCCGCGCAGGTCGCGAGGACGGGCTTGCCCCTGGCGACGTGCTGGCGTATCTCGTCGGCGATGCCCTCCCGTTGGAGGTGTCGGGAGATGGTCGTCGACTCCCCGCCGGGCATCAGCAGGAGGTCGGCCTCCGGGACGTGTCCCGACGTTCTCACCTCGCGCACCTCGACGTCGTGGCCGTGTGCCGCGGCGGCACGTCGGACGGCCGCGGCGTGCTCGGAGACGTCGCCCTGGACGGCGACGACGGCCGCTGTCAGTTGCATACCGCGGTTTGGACTCGGGGAGGCAAGAATCCGCTGGAACGGTCCCGTCGAAACCCCGGCGGCTGATCGGAACGACGTGCAAGATGTAGAGGGTGCAGTCAGCATGATTTGGAGGCATTAGAGGGCAAGTTCTATTAACTCAGGATATCTATCACAAACGATGACAATCAGTGAAGAGACAATCGGTGAACTAATCGATACATTTGACTTGGAGATCCAACTCTCCGAGGAGCCACAAGAGACATTGTTCGATATTATTGGTCGGCCAGCAAGAGAATCATACTGGCAAAGACTCCTGGCCTATTTTCTTGATCCCGCAAGAGGCCACGGGTTCGGGACTGAAATACTATCAACGTTCTTGACAACTATCGAGAAGAATACAACAATATCCAATTTTGACGGCCCACTCAACACGATACATTTCGATGTTGAGGTCCAGACTTCGTCGAAAAATCGCGTGGATTTATTTCTATCGCAAGAGGGAAGCTGGTTTCTTTGCATCGAACTCAAAATAGGGACGTCTGAACACGGACATCAGACTGTCGACTACGTTGACGCGACACACGTTGGTGGACGAGCCAAAGATAGCTATCCCACAGATGGACATCATTATTTGTATCTTTCTGCCGATGAGTCCAATAGACCATCGGCGGATGAGTTCGTGAGCCTCACGTGGACGCCAATCGGAGAGGCCTGGCGAAGCGTGCTTGACGATCATCGTATTCAAAAAGGCTCGTACCCCACGCGTGGAGTTGCACAATTTGCAGAATTCCTCGAAATGATCCGATTGGAAATCGGTGAGCCGAAAGAAGGAATGCGATCGTATTATCGAGATTATGATACAGCGAAGAAAGCATATGAAGATCTCCTCCTACCGTATACTGTGGCCCTTGAGCGAGGCGTCAGAGAGATGTCTTCAAACCCTGGTGAGCTTAGGATTCGACGGAAACCTAGCTCAGCGTTCCCTGAATTCGAACACGAGACCACTAATCGCATTGAGATTGACAAGCCGCTGTGGCAAGCTGGAAGACACAAACCGGCAATCGTAACCGAAATTAATTTTCATATCCGTCCCCACCGCGGGCCTAATACAACGAAACATCGACCGAGTGTAGCAGTTTATCTAGATATCCGGGGAGGAGAGCCGTTGAAGCAATCACTCCGCTCCAAATTTGATGAGAAAGTGGATGTCGAAAGGTATCAATCTCACGGCTTCGGTGAACCGTACGAATTTACTAAGTGGCATTTCCTTCACAAGGAGGTACTGATTGACGACACGGATACCCCAATCCAGGATGTCCTTGACGCTCTTGGGGTTCTCTGGAGTTTCGAATCTGAATTAGACACTATTGCGCGGAGCGCATCGAGTTAGCTTGGTGTAGTAGGTGGAAGATCGGTTTCGAAGGGTACTAATCTTGAGCAGATGTCATGACCGATACGCGCACTACATCTTGCACGCCTCGTGAAACCTATCATCCATTGAGTATTTCAATGGAGCCGCTGTAACGGATCGACGGAGTTGGGCGAGTCATTTCTCCACAGCCGCGTGGACGAGAAGCAGTGGTGTGCGGTGCGGTAGCGGTCGGGCTAGCACACTGGGAGCGAGGCGCGCCTTTTAGTCCAGTTTTTGCCCGACCGAGGCGCGCGAAGCGCGCCGAGGGAGGGGCAAAAAGTGGCGGTGCAAAAAGTGGTTGGTCGTCAGGCGACCGCGTTCAGCGTCTGGATCAGGACGCCGAAGAGGACGCCGAAGGCGACGACCGTCTTCGGGTCCATCGTCGGCGCGTTGCGATCCTCGCTGTCGAAGTAGCGGACCAGTCCCGCGCTGGACATCAGTCCGCCGCCGCCCTGGCTGCTCATACACTGTCCGTCGAGCCACCGCCGCCTAAGCCTTTCGACCCGGTACGTTCCCGTGCGGTCCGCGGGACCTCGTGGGCTCGCACCGGGGGACTGGGAAACCCTTATGCGCAACGATGAAGAACCCCTCCGCACGGCTATGACCGTCAGCCTCAAGGACTTCTACGCGGACTGGTGCGGCCCCTGCAAGACACAGGACCCGATCCTGGAGGAGGTGATCGAGGACTACCCCGACGTGGACTTCCGGAAGGTGAACGTCGACGAGGAGCAGGACGTCGCCAACGAGTACCAGGTACGCTCGCTCCCGACGGTCGTCGTCGAGAACGACGACGGCGTCGTCGAACGGTTCGTCGGCGTCACGCAGCGCGACGAGATCGAGGCCGCACTGCAGCAGGCCGGCGCCGCCGAGGCCTGAACGCCCCGACCTACCGGCTCCCGCCGTCCGGCGAGCCGCGGGTCCATCGCCGGCCTTCGGTCCCTCGGCGGGCACGACGGCGGAGCCACACCCAGGAGACCGACCGTCCCGACTTACGTCCCGACGTGCGAACGCCGAGGGACGCCACGCTCGGCGAACGCCGGATAGCAGTCCTCGGATCACCGAACGACGGGTCCCGCGGGTTCGAAACCGGGACGGGGCTCCCCGTGGTCCGACCTGCGCACCGGTCCGCGGGAGCGCGACGACACCGGTCCGGAGCGGCCGAGCCTCGCCCGTTCGCCACCGTCCGCCCCGGACGGCGACGTCACGACGGGTTCCCGGACGGCCGCCGGGGGATCCGGTTCGGCTGCGGGGTCGTTCAGAGCGGCACCGGGAGCCACGACAGCGCCCGGAGGACGGTCCCGGGCGGGAGCACCGGGTCGTGCAGCACGAGCCAGTCCAGCAGCGCGAGGCCGCCGCCGTGGGCGACGACTGACGGGAGGATGGAGTCGCTCTCGTAGTCGACGAGGCCGAACAGCACGTCCGTCGGCCCCGAGAGGAGGAGTTCGACGGGCGGCTTGCCGAGGTGGTGGAACGCGTAGACGACCGGACTGATGAGCGCGGCCTTGCGGCCGAGGTCCCGGACGCCCACGCAGAGCAGGCCGCGGTAGTAGGTCTCCGCGGCGAGCACGACGACGAACTGCTGGAGCGCCCGGGGGAGGTAGCCCTCGAGGCCCCCGCCCCACATCGGGTAGAACGTCCGGACGCTCGGGAGCGTCGAGCCGACGACGTAGAACGGGAGGACGAACAGCGCGAGGAGGACGGTGTTCCGTACCGCCCGGCGGTCGACCCGCCAGCCGAGCCGCCGGCCGTGTACGACCGCCAGGGCCGCCGGCAGGTAGATGTAGACGACGACGTCCTTGAGCATCCGGTGGGTCAGGCTGCCGGTGGTCCACTCGGTCCAGACGACGGCGAGCACCAGCCCGGTCAGGAGCGCCCGCTGTACCCACGTTACCCGGCCCAGTCGGGTCCTGACGGCCGAGGACACCCCCGCCGTCCCCGTCGGTCCCCGCATCGCGGTCCCCACCGCCCGTCGGGACCGGACCGGTTCCCACGACGCGCTCGACGGCGTCGACGAGCGCCTGCCGGGTGTCGAAGTACGTCGCGTCGACTGATTCGAGGACGTCGCCGAGCTCCCGTGGACCGTCGGGCGTCCTGATCTCCGTCCCGCCCTCGCGGCGGATCACCTCGCTCTTCCCGATGCCGTAGTACAGCCGCGAGGCGACCCGTGCGAGCGGCGCCCCCTCGACGGGATGGCCCTCGCCGAGTTCGACGACCGGCCCCGCGTCCTCCTCGTCCTCGTCTGCCATGTCGGTCGCTTCCGGAGGCGGCGGATTAAGCCTTTCTCGTTCGAGGGACGGTCCGTGCGGGATCGCGCTCTACGCCGGTCCGCCGCGGGAGACGCCCTCGGCGTATGGATGGATTTTAGCCCCCGACAGCAGAACCCGTACGCATGGAAGGCCGAACCTACGCCGCGGACGCCGACCCCGGCTCGACCGTCACGGTCGCCGGATGGGCCCACGAGATACGCGACCTCGGGGGCATCGCGTTCCTCATCGTGCGGGACACCTCCGGGCGGATACAGGTGACGTTCGAGAAGGACGAGATGGACGAGGACCTCGTCGAGACCGGCACCGGGGTCTCGCGGGAGTCCGTCGTGAAAGTCACGGGAGCCGTCGAGGAGGAACCCCGCGCGCCCACCGGCGTCGAGATCGTCCCCGACAGCGTCGAGGTTATCGCCCCCGCCGATCCCGAACTCCCGCTCGACCCTTCCGGGAAGGTCGACGCCGAGCTCTCCACCCGGCTCGACAACCGCACGCTCGACCTCCGGCGCGAGGAGGCCAAGGCGATCTTCGAGATCCGCGCCGAGGTGCTCCGCGGTGTCCGAGAGTACTTCCGCTCGGTGGGCTGTACGGAGATCAACACGCCGAAGATCGTCGCCACCGGGACCGAGGGCGGCACCGAGCTGTTCCCGATCACCTACTTCGGCCGCGAGGCGTTCATGAACCAGTCCCCGCAGCTATTTAAACAGCTGATGGTCGGTTCGGGACTGGAGCGGGTGTTCGAGATCGGTCCCATCTTCCGCGCGGAGGAGCACAACACCCCCCGGCACCTGAACGAGGCGACGATGATCGACTTCGAGTCGGCGTTCGTCGACCACCACGAGGCGATGGACGTCTGCGAGGGGACCCTGCGTGCGGCCTACGATGCCGTCGACGAGAACTGCACCGACCAGCTCGAGACGCTCGGCCTCGAGGAGACCTTCGACCTCCCGGGCGAGGAGTTCCCCCGGCTCACCTACGAGGAGACCATCGAGCGGATCAACGCGACGGGGGCACTCGACACGCAGCTCGTGTGGGGTGACGACCTCCCGACCGAGGGGGAGAAGGCGCTCGGCGAGGAGATGGGCGGGCACTACTTCATCACCGACTGGCCCGGCGAGATCAAGCCGTTCTACATCCAGGACTACGACGACGACCCACAGCTCTCGAAGGGGTTCGACCTGATGCACCCCCGGATGGAGCTCGTCTCCGGCGGCCAGCGCGAGCACCGCTACGAGGAGCTGGTCGCGGGGTTCGAACAGCAGGGGCTCGACCCCGACCAGTTCGACTACTACACCGAGATGTTCCGGTACGGGATGCCGCCCCACGCCGGCTGGGCCTACGGCATCGAGCGGCTCGTGATGACGATGCTCGACCTGGGGAACATCCGCGAGGCGGTCCTCTTCCCGCGGGACCGTCAACGGCTGAGCCCGTAGGCCCTCGCGCGTTCAGCCCTCGCTCCCGTTCTTCCGCGCCGCGTCCTCGATCAGCTCGTCCGCCCTCACTCGAAGTTCACCGGTCATGTGGAGTCCTCGGCTGTCCGGACGCCCGATGAGGTCCTTTGCCTCCTGCTCGGTGAGTTCGTCTTCGGCGACTGCCCGGACTACTACGCCGATGGTGCCAGTGACACGAGCTCCGAGCCCCTCTGCGACGGTACGGAGACGACGATCATCAGATATCACGCCGGCGTCTACGCCTTTTTGCTGTGACTCGATTACCTTCGTGAGTATCGCGACGTCACCGTTCACCACCTCCTCGTCGAGAACCCTTTTGGCCTCCTCCCTCGCTTTCCGAGTTTCGTCCAGCGGATCGTCTTCGAGTCCGGCTATCGACACATCCATCTGCTCAATGAGTTTCACGAGATCGCTCCAGGCCGGTTTCGTGTCGAGTTTACTGGAAACCGGATTCGAAAGCCAGACCGTACCATCGAAGCAGGTCAGCAGATCGAGCTCCCCAACCTCTCCTAGCGCGATAAGCGTCGTCGCGTCGAGATAGATATTCACAGGTCCAGTGCGGTTTCCGCAGCTCGCTCAGGATCCCCCGGAGTGAGCCGAGTGGTGAGGTTCCGCTCGCGGGCGATCCCCAGCCACTCCCCGAGGCTCACCCCTGCGATACGGGCTGCCCGTTTGACCGATACGTCTGCCGTCCGGTACTGCTCAACGGCCTGCCGGACCCGCATCTCTCGCAGACCTTCCGAGAGCGCCTTCCGAATGACCGAGCTCTTGTCCTCGCCGCAATAGCTACGTCCGGCCCCGTCGATGCTGCCCTGCACCCGGGTCCCGTGTGGTCCCGTCGCATCTCCTGGCGGCACCGTCGGGTTCTGTCGGCGTTATAGGAACCGGTCACGTTCGGTCGCCGTCCCCAGGGTCAACCGGCGACGCGGTGAGCGACCCCGAGAGGTTTAGTCCGTCCCGGCGCACCGCCCGACAATGGAGGAAGCGACGGCGTTCGTGCCGGGTCACCTGGCGGGGTTCTCCGGCGTCCACCGGGCCGACGATCCGACGGCGGCCGGTGCGGCCGGCGGCGGCATCGTCGTCTCCGACGGCGTCCGGGTGACCGTCGGTCCGACCGAGGAGTCGGACCTCGTGGTCGAACTGAACGGCGAGCCGGTCGGGTTCGGGGCCGTCTCGCGGGTACTCAAGGCGCTCCGGGTGCCAGGCGCCCGCGTCGAGGCCGAGACGCCGCTGGAACCCGGGACGGGGTTCGGCGTGACCGGCGCGTTCGCGCTCGGGACGGCCCTCGCCGCGAACGCCGCCTTCGGCCGCGCGCTCTCCGAGGACGAACTCGTCACGGTCGCACACGGCGCGGAGGTCCACCCGCTTCGCCTGGAGCCGGGCGCCCCGGCCCACAACCGGATCGACGGGATACCCGAACGGTGCCGGGTGGAGTACCTCGTGCTCGACGGTCCAGCCGAGCTCGACGCCGAACTCCCGCCGCCGGAGGAGAGCGAACTGCGCTCGGGCGCCGCCGGGCGGGCCCTCTCGGCGGTGGTCCAGGAGCCGACGCTGCCCGTCCTCATGCGGGCCTCGCGGCGGTTCTCGCGCGAGGCGGACCTGCTGACCGAGAGTGCACGGGAGGTCGTCGAGACGGTCAACCGCTCGGGCGGCGAGGCGGCCGTCGCCGCCGGTGGCCCGACGGTGTTCGCGCTGGGCTCGGCCCTCTCCGATGCGGGGTACGAGGCCGAGCGCACCGAGGTCGACGTCGCCGGCGCGAGGATGGCCGAATAGCGACCGACCTCGCCGACCGAGCGCCGGGGTTTAGCCCCCCGCGGCACAGGTGCCGGCATGGCAACCAAGGAGGCGACCTGGGACTACCGGGACCGCTTCGACGAGCGGTTCGCCCGCACCTACTTCCGGGCGTTCTCGGGGCTCGCCGTATCGAGCATCGGCATCGGGACGTACCTCGGCGAGCCGACCGACCGGGCCGACGACCGCTACCGCGAGGCGCTCGTGGCGGCGCTGGAGTCCGGGATCAACGTCGTCGACACCGCGATCAACTACCGCGCTCAGCGCTCGGAGCGCGTCGTCGGCGAAGCGATACGGGACGCCGACGTCGACCGCGAGGCCGTCCTCGTCGCCACGAAGGGCGGGTTCGTCCCGTTCGACGGCTCCCGGCCCGCCGATCCCGGCCGGTTCGTCCGCGAGGAGTACGTCGACTCCGGACTCATCGACCCGGACGACCTCGTCCGGGGGAACTGCATCGCACCCGACTACCTGGACGACCAGCTCGACCGGTCGCTCTCGAACCTCGGGGTCGACGCGGTCGATCTCTACTACGTCCACAACCCAGAGACGCAGTTGGAGGAGCGGTCCCGAGAGCGGGTGTACGACCGGCTCGAGGACGCGTTCGCCCGGCTGGAGGCGCGCGCCGCACAGGGTGACCTCCGGCACTACGGCGTCGCCTCGTGGGAGTGTTTCCGGGTGCCTCCGGACCACGCCTCGTACCTCTCGCTCCCCGAGGTGGTTCGCCGCGGCCGGGCGGCGGCGAAACGGGCCGGCAACGCAGCCACGCACTTCCGGGCCGTTCAGCTCCCGTTCAACGTCCACATGGCCGACGCGTTCACCGTCGCCGCCCACGAGGGGGCCGACGGGCCCCGGAGCGCGCTGGCGTTCGCCCAGGACTCGGGGCTGAACGTCTTCACCAGCGCGTCGATCCTGCAGGGCGACCTCGCCGAGGAGGGCTCGATCCCGGAGGCGGTGGCGACCCGGCTGAACGGGGACACGCCCGTACAGCGGGCCATCAACTTCGCCCGGTCGGGCCCCGGCGTGACCGCGTCGCTGGTCGGGACGAGTTCGACGGATCACGTGGAGGAGAACGTCGCCGCGGGGACGTTCGAGCCGCTGGGTGCGGGCGCGTTCGACGCCGTGTTCGAGTCGGGCTAAAGAACGGTCCATCAACCGTTGCTTTGCGGGTTCACACTCCACGAACTCACCTACTTCATGTTGGATAGTTCTCTTAGCGGGTGCGAGATGTAGGGCGCGAATCGGGCATGTGGATTGACCGGAACTTCACCGACCAGAATTGGTACAGCGGGCGGGCGTTGCCTCTAATGCTCCGGGGATGTGATATGTTCAGTCAGCTCGCCTACTCGTCTCGATAGCGTTCATCCAGCGAGCGAAGGCGACGTCCGGGAGGTTGTCACGCCAGAGGCTACTTCCGACAAGGAGCAGTCCAACCCCAAGGAGGACTGTATTGAGTGTGGCTGAGCACGCTCCATTCCACGGGTACAGGATGACTCCTGGCCACTCGACGGCGACCTCCGGAAGGAGAGCCGCCCCGGTGGTGCTGCCCACTTCACAACCATCGCCCCACAGATACATACTGCTTACCGGTTCGATAGCGAACACAAGCATCCCCGTCCCGATGCCGACCCCGGATATCCCCCGTCGAACAGCGACCACCGTTGCCACGACACCAAGGAGCAGCATATACCCCCCGAGCAGGAGGAACGGTACTACAGGAGCCAACCCACGGTACTCCGCGAATCCAAACAGCGTACCGGTTAGATACCGGAGCACGACGTGGCTGAAAAGAAGCGCGAACAACCCGCACCCGATTACCAAGAGCCGAACGGTGCGGGATCGAGTGGTGGTGGGCATACCGGCGAATACTCGTCATTGGGGGATATGCTTTCTTACAATCTCAGGTCGGATTCTGACGGGATCAAGCATGTCTGTCCCAGTCTGCTGAACCCATTCTCTACATCTTGCACGCTATTCTTGTATATATTTTGATGGTAGCTACCCGTCGTGAAGGGATGAACTCGCAAGCCGCGGGTTGAACCACCGCTAACCGACCTGCTTCCACTCCCGGCCACACTCCGGGCAGAACCGCACGGAACCGATCTCGTCGGGGTCGTTCCGGGTCTTCAGCCCCTCCTCGCACTCCGCACACACCAGCCGCTCGTACGTGTCCTTGACGATGGCCTTCCTGCGGAGGCCCTTCCGAACGGATTCCATGGTTCACAAGAGGAGGACCGCGTATAAAAAGTCCGGCGACGTGTCCGGAGGGTGCGAACGCCCGGTTCCGGTCGGTGATGGGGTCGACGGCCCGACGGGGCACCGGACGCTTCCGGAACACTTGACCTGGGTGGCGTCGAACTCGATCCCGAACCGTGTCCCGTCGGCGCCTGTTCGGCTCGCTCTGCTCGATGGCCCTCCTCGTGAACCTCGGCCGGGTGGTGTTCGCGCCGCTCATCGAGCCGCTGGCGGCCGACTTCGCGGCCACGCCGGCCGAACTCGGCGCCGTCGCGACGCTCGCGTGGCTCGGCTCGGCCCTCTCCCGCGTCCCGACCGGCTACGCCCTCACCCGCGTCTCCCGGCACACCGTCGTCGTCGGGGCGGGGACCGGGCTGACCGGGGCCGCGCTGTTCACGGGCTTCGCGCCCTCGGTTCCCGTGCTGATGATCGGGGCGACACTCGTCGGCCTCGCCTCGGGGAGCTACTTCGTCGCCGGAAACCCGCTCGTGAGCGAGCTGTTCCCCGAGGGGGTCGGCCGCGCCATCGGCGTCCACGGGACGGCCGCCGGCCTCGCCGCGGTCGCGGCCCCGCTCGCCGTTGGCGGGGTCCTCCTCCTGGGCGACTGGCGGCTCGCCTTCCTCGGGATCGCGGTCCTCGGCGCGCTCGTCACGCTCTACACCCTGTACGCCGCCCGCGGGGCCGACCTCCCCGAGGCGGGGGCCGCCGACAGGCACCTCCTCCGGGCGGTCCGCGCACAGTGGCCCATCGTCCTCACCGGGGTCTGCGTCGTCGGGACGGTCGGGTTCGTCTGGAACGGCCTGTTCAACTTCTACGTCTCCTATCTCGTCGCGGAGAAGGGGATCGGCCCGGGGACGGCCCGGACGCTCCTGACGGTCGTGTTCGCGGCCGGTCTCCCCGCGTTCCTCCTCACCGGCCGGCTGGCCGACCGGGTGCCGAACGTCCCGCTGCTGCTCGCCGTAATCGGCGGGTTCGTCGCGAGCGTCTACGGCCTGACGCTCGCGGCCGGGCTGGTTGCCGTCGCGGCCGTCAGCGTGTTCCTGGGCTACGTCGTCCACTCGATGTTCCCCGTCGTCGACACCTACCTGCTCGCCTCGCTCCCCGACCGCCACCGCGCCTCGGCGTACACCGCCTACTCCGCCTCGATGATGGTCGTCCAGGCCCAGGGGAGCCTCGCCGTGTCGGGCCGGTGGGTCTCCACGCCGCGGGGCGTCTCCCGGCGGGGCGGGTTCCGGGGGCGCCCGCGGGGGAGTGAGGTAAATCCGTCACGTGAGCCCTCGTACAAGTGGTTCAGCATCGAAACCATCGGCAGCGTGCGTGGACCCGAGGTCACCTCGAAAGCCCGAGTCGCTGGAGTCGGGGGTAGCGCGGGACCCCCGGTCCCGCGGACCGTGCCAGCAGCGCGGGGCGAGGCCCCGCGGGCCGTGTGAGCGGGCAGAGCCGGCGAAGGGACGGCGGAGCCGCGAGCGGACCTCGCTGCGCGCTCCGCTCGCGTGCTTGCGTCGCCCGCCTCGACACGTCGCGACGGCGAAGCCGCCGAGCAGACGGGGGCTTTCGGGGTGGTCACAGCTGCATCGGAGATAGGGCCATCCCGATCGATACACGGGTCACGGCGCAGGTCACGAACGCCACAAACCACAGCCACTTGAGGCCGCCACGCCTACACGCCGGTAATGGAGTACGTACAGGAGCGGGTGACGACGCTCCACGACTTCACCGACCCGGTCCCGGACGCGCCGGTGGAGGACGCCGCCGTGGTCGTGCCGCTGACCGAGCGCGAGCACGCCAGCCTCGCCGCCGAGCGGGTGTTCACCGCGCTCGAGGACGTCGCGCCGGGCCGGGTCGTCGTCGCGCTCCGGGCCGACGCCGAGCGGGTCGCCGACGTGGACGCCTGGCTCGAGTCGTTCGACGTCGCCCACGAGACGCTCTGGTGTGACGGGCCCAGACTGGCGGACCTGCTCGTCGACGCCGGCCTCGACGGGAAACGGGGGAAGGGCCGCGACGTCTGGGCGGCGTTCGGGGCCGCCAGCGACGCGTCCTACGTCGCCGTCCACGACGCGGACGCGAAGACCTACTCCCGGGGGCACGTGCCCCGACTGCTGTTCCCGCTCGCCCACGGCTTCGACTTCTCGAAGGGGTTCTACGCCCGGGTCGAGAACCGCCGGCTCTACGGCCGGCTGTTCAGGCTGTTCTACGAACCCGTGGTCGCGACGCTCGCCGAGCACCACGAGGAGCCGATACTCGACTACCTCGGGTCGTTCCGCTACGCGCTCGCGGGCGAGTTCGCGGCGACGAGCGAGACGATCCGGTCGCTCCGAGTCCAGCGCGGCTGGGGGCTCGAGGTCGGCACGCTCGGCGACGCCTTCCACGCGTCGGGCTTCGACCGCTCCGCGCAGGTCGACCTCGGCATCCACGAGCACGACCACCGCGCCGTCGGGGGACCCGCCGGCCTCTCGGACATGAGCGGGGAGGTCGGCGCGGCGCTGTTCCGCGCCGTCGAGGAGGGCGGCGTGACCCCCGACTACTCGGCCCTCCCCGGCCGCTACGCCGAGGTCGCCGAGCGGTTCCTCCGGGGGTACGCCGCGGACTCGGCGTTCAACGGCCTGGAGTACGACCGCGACGGCGAGCGCGAGCAGGTCCGCTCGTACGCCGGGGCGATCGCCCCGCCCGGCGAGGACGACCGGCTCCCGGCGTGGACGAACGCGCCCGTCTCGACCGAGGCGGTCCGCGAGGCCGCGCGCGCAGACCTCGACGCGGCACGGGAGGGGTCCGCGTGAGATGACCGGGGAGGACGCCGCCGCGAACGGCACGGACGACGCCCTCGACGTCGACGGCGACGCGCTCGCGGGGGTCGTCGACCTGTTCGGCGCGCTGACCCGCGCGGAGCTCGAGCGGGCGCTCGAGGAACTCGCCTACAAGCAGGGGGTCGAACCACCTGACTCCGGGCGTATCGACCGGGCCACGGAGCGGTACGCGCTCGTGAGCTACCGACCGGCCGGCGAGGACTCGCCCGACGACGGCGAGGACGGGCCGGCGGAACTGGTGGTCCCCGGCCCCTCGGCGTTCCCGTCGCTCCCGCCGGGGGCCGGGGACCTCCCGCACATCATGGACGTCCGGTCCCGCTCGGTCGACCGCGATGCGGTCGGTCGCGCCGTCGAGGAGCGGTTCCGTGCCGACGTCGCCCGGGCGCTGGCGAGCGGCGACGACGAACTCGTCGGGCGGCTGCTGGACGTCTCCTACGACCTCGACGCGTGGGGACTGGAGATGGGCGACCTGCGCGCGCGGCTCGACGACGCTCGCGGGGACTGATGCGGACGGTCCGCCCCCCACTACCTCCCCGACCGCTGTCGGTCCGGACGGTGTCGGTAGAACCAACTACCGGCTCGTCCGGGCCCCGCGTGTGGGATCCCCCTCGTTCGTCCGGCGGTCGGCGGTCGTCGGGCTCCTGGCTGCCGTGGCGGTCCTCGCCGGGCTGACGCTGGTCGTCGGCCTCGACGGGCTCGTCGCCGCGTTCGGTGCCGTCCCGCCGTCGACGCTGGTGCTCTTCGCGGGACTCGCGGGCGCGTGGCTGCTTGCCCGGGGAACCGTCCTGTTCCTCGTCCTCCGGACCCTCCAGGGTGGCGTCCCCCTCGGGGGACGGTCCTGCTCTACACGACGGCAACTTCGCGAAGGGCGTCGCCCCGTTCGCCCACCTCGGGGCCGAACCGCTCGCGGCGCTGTTCCTCTCGCGGGGCGTGGACGTCGAGTACGAGACGTCGCTCGCGGCGGCGCTGTGGGTCGCGGTCGCCGCCGTCGCCCGTCCCGTCCCCGTCCCGGTGTCGCTGTTCGTCGTTCCCCTCTCGCTGCTGGCTGTCGTGACCCCGCTCCCGGGGGGCGCGGGCGGCGTCGAGGCGGCCCTCACGGCACTGCTCGCCTCGCTCGCCGGACTCCCGGTCGTGGACGCCGCCGCCGGTGCCCCCCTCTACCGCGGCGCGAGTGGGCCCTGCCGGTGCTCGTCGGTGGCGTCGTGACCGCCGCGACGGCCGGGCTCCGATCCGGGCGAACGGGGCGGGAACCGGGGTAGCCCGTCAGAACGTCTCGATGCTCTGTTCGGCCTCGAGCAGTTCGTGGTACCGGTTCCGGATGGTCACTTCCGAGACGTCGGCGACCTCGCTGACCTCGCTCTGGGTGACCTTCTCGTTGCTGAGGAGCGCGCCGGCGTAGATGGCGGCGGCCGCGAGCCCGACGGGGGACTTCCCGGAGTGGACCCCGGCCTCCCGTGCCCTGTCGAGCAGCTGGCGGGCCCGGGCCTCGGTCTCCTCGCTGAGTCCCAGCGCGGAGGCGAAGCGGGGGACGTAGCTCCCGGGATCGGCCGGCTCGATCTCGAGACCGAGTTCGCGGGCGACGTAGCGGTACGTGCGGGCGATCTCGGCCTTCTCGACCCGGGAAACCGCGGCTACCTCGTCGAGGCTCCGGGGGACGCCGGCCTGCCGGGCGGCCGCGTAGACCGCCGCCGTGGCAACCCCCTCGATCGAGCGGCCCGGGAGGAGGTTATCCCCGAGCGCGCGGCGGTAGACGACGCTGGCGGTCTCCCGGACGTTGTCCGGGAGGCCGACCGCGCTTGCCATGCGCTGCATCTTCTGGCGCTGGCGGGCGCCCAGCGAGTTGCCGTAGGCGTCCTGGTTCCGCCAGTCGATGTTGGTCGAGAGCCCCTTGTCGTGCATCATGTTCGTCGTCGGCGCGCCGACCCGGGACTTCTGGTCGCGCTCGCCGGCGTCGAACGCGCGCCACTCCGGGCCGCGGTCGATCTCGTCCTCCTCGACGACGAGGCCACAGTCCGTACAGACCGTCTCGCCGTGCTCGGTGTCGGCCGCCAGGTGGCCGCCACACTCCGGACACCCCTCGACCTCCTCGGCCTGCTCGGTGCGCTCCTGCTCTCGTTCGCGTACGTTCTCGCTCATCGGTTGGCGGCGCGTGCTTCCGGGCCTCGACCCCTCTCTCGGCCCGATACACGGACGTTGTCGGGTATACGACCGGATCGTATTTAAACGAACCGGTACGATCAACGAAATCGCCCGTAACCGGGCGTTCGAGCCGAATGTGTAGACTAGCACGACGACGTTTATATACGAGCACGGCGGACAACGGACAAGTCCCCGGGTGACGAGCGACGGCCATGGTCGAGGAGCGAGCGGGCGAGGAGGCATCGAGTCCCCGCCGAGCGGGCGGATCGGGCGGTCCCGCACCGGACCCGGTCCGGGCCGGCGTCGGGAGCGGCAACCCGGTGAAGGTGGCGGCGACCGAGCGCGCGCTGGCGCCGACCCGCGAGGCGACCGTCGAGGCCGTCCCCGTCGATTCGGGGGTGTCCGAACAGCCGACCGGCCACCGGGAGACACGCCGGGGGGCGGGCCGGCGAGCCGAGCGGGCGCTTCCGGGGTACGACCTCGGCGTCGGCATCGAGGGCGTCGTCGCCGACGAGTGGGGCGACCTCCGGCTGGTGATGTGGGCGGCCGTCACCGACGGCGAGCGGTGGGGGTACGGCTCCGGCCCCTCGCTGGTGCTCCCCGGGCGTATCGCCGACCGCGTCCGGGCCGGCGAGGAGCTCGGCCCCGTGATGGACGACGTGCTCGGGGAGAGCGGCGTCGCGCGGGACCGGGGTGCGGCGGGGGCGCTGACCGGCGGGAGCATCGACCGCGAGGGGGCGCTGGCGAGCGCCGTCGCCGGCGCGCTCGGCCCCTTCGTCACCGGGCACTACGCCGTCGGACGGAACGGTTGATACGATCCCCCGGAGAGATCACCAAGCACCCGTTCGCCGGTAAACTCGCCGTCGACGGGGCGCTGACCGGCGCCGGCTCCCGGTCCAGTCCCCGCCGCGTCGGATCCGCGCCGGGACCACGGCGGCCTCCAGTCAGGTCCTCGGCGGCCTCCCTCGACCCCGTCGTCGCTACCGGCCAGTCGTACCGAAGTCGGGGCGGTCTTATCCCGCGCCCGCGAACCGTCGCCCGATGGCCGACCTGTTCGACCCCCTGGAGCTCCGGGGGACGACGATCCCGAACCGCGTGATGGTCTCGCCGATGTGCCAGTACTCCTGCGAGGCGATGGACGGACTCGCGACCGACTGGCACCACCAGCACCTCGTCTCGCGTGCCGTGGGCGGCGCCGGCCTCGTGATGAGCGAGGCGGCGGCCGTCGAACCCCGGGGCCGCATCTCCCCACAGGACCTCGGGATCTGGTCCGCCGAGCACGCGGACGCGCTCCGCCCCGTCGTCGAAGACATGAGGGACCACGGCGCGACCACCGCGGTACAGTTGGCCCACGCGGGCCGGAAGGCCAGCACGTTCCGGCCGTTCGCCGACGAGAGCGGGCCGATACACGGCCCCGACGGCTGGACGCCGGTCGGCCCCACAGAGGTGCCGTACCCCCACGACGACCCCCACGAGGAGGTCGAGGCGCTCTCCGTCCGGGAGATCGAGGGCGTGATCGACTCGTTCCGCGAGGCCGCCGAGCACGCCCTCTCGGCCGGGGTCGACGTCGCGGAGGTCCACGGCGCCCACGGCTACCTCCTCCACGAGTTCTACTCGCCGGTCACCAACACCCGCGAGGACGACTACGGCGGGGACTTCCACGGGCGGACCCGGCTCGTCCGGGAGGTCACCCGCGCCGTCCGGGAGGTGTGGCCCGACGACCGGCCCGTGTTCGTCCGCCTCTCCGCGACCGACTGGATGGGCGAGGACGCCTGGACGGGCGAGGACATCGTCCGGCTGTCGGGCCTGCTGGCCGAGGACGGTGCGGACCTGATCGACGTGTCCTCGGGGGGCATCCACCCGAACCAGGAGATCCCTCACACCGGACCCCACTACCAGACGCCGTTCGCCGAGGACGTCCGCCGGGCCCACGACGAAGACGAGCTCGCGGTCGGCGCCGTCGGCGGCATCACCACGCCGAAGGGCGCCAACGAGGTGATACTGAACGACCGGGCGGACCTCGCCATCCTCGCCCGCGAGCACCTCCGGGACCCCTACTTCGCGCTGACCGCGGCGCGCGAACTCGACGCGATGGACCGGGTCGACGTCCCGCCGCAGTACGCCCGGGCGTTCCCGCGGGAGTAGACGGGACCGAGCCTCGCGCGGAACAGATCAGTAGAGCGAGAGGTCGCCGGTCACCCTGTCGACCGCCTCCTCCGGGCCGGGCCCGACCCCGAGACAGGTGACGGTTCCCGGATCCAGTTGGGTGTGGCCGGCGTCGCGGACGACGGCGTGGGCGAGCCCCTCGCGCTCGGCGCGGTCCGCGAGCTCGAAGATCTGGGACTCGCCCGAGCCCTTCAGGACGACCTTCTTCTGTCCCGATCCCTGCCAGGCCTTCCGGGTCCTCTCGTCGGCGTCCTCGTATGCCGAGAGCGAGGCGTGGGCGACCTGTGCGGCCAGCTTTCCCCTCCCCATCCCGATGTCGGTCCGGGCGACGATGGCCTGTTTCGTCTCCATGCCCGGGGGGAGGGGCCGTCGCCCCAAGAGCCCACCGAGAGGGCACCGAGCGCGGATCGGGGAGTCAGCGAGGGCTTTTTGCCCCTCTCGCCCGCCGTCTCGTCCATGATACTGTCGGACCGGGACATCCGCCGCCGGCTCGAGGGCGGCGACCTCGACATCGAGCCGCTGTCGGACCCCGACCTCCAGATCCAGCCGGCCAGCGTCGATCTCAGGCTTGGCCGGGAGTTCCTGGAGTTCCGCCGGACCAACATCCCCTGCATCCACCCGAACAGCGAGCGCGAGGTCGACGACTACGTGACCGAGACCGTCGTCGAACGGGGCGGGGAGTTCATCCTCCACCCCGGGGACTTCGTCCTGGGGACGACGATGGAGCGCGTCGAGGTTCCCTCGGACCTCATCGCCCACGTGCAGGGGCGCTCCTCGCTGGGCCGCCTCGCGATCGTCATCCACGCGACAGCGGGGATCATCGACCCGGGGTACCGGGGACAGATCACCCTCGAGCTCTCGAACCTCGGTGCCGCGCCGGTCGCGCTCTCGCCGGGCATGCGCATCTCGCAGGTGCTGTTCACCGAACTGAAGAGCGCCGCCGAGCGGCCGTACGGGAGCGAACGCGGGTCGAAGTACCAGGACCAGTCCGGGCCACAGGCCTCCCGCATCGGCGGGGATTCCGAGTTCGGAGGGAAACAATGAGGGGTGCCGAGCGCACCCGCGCGAGGCCTGCGACCCTTCGCTCCGAGCGAGTAGCGTTCGGAGGTGGCCAGTGAACGCTCCCGAGCGTCTCGCTGCGAGGGGCGTGAGTCCCGGCTCCGAACGAGTAGAGGTCGGAGGTGGCCGGTAGCCGTGCGCTTCGTCGAGGAGGTCGTCGTCGAGGAGTTCCTCCCGACGTACCGGTCGATGCTGGCCTCGGCGCTCCGGGAGCGGGGGCTGACCCAGTCCGCGGTGGCGGAGCTCCTGGGAATCAGCCAGAGCGCCGTCTCGAAGTACGCACAGGGCGGTGTGGCGGTAAACGAGTCGATCCGCGAGGACGAGCGGGTCCGCGAACTCGTCGAGCGGCTGGCCGAGGGGCTGGCGACCGGGGACGTGAGCCGGGTGGGGGCGCTGGTCGAGACGGAAGTGCTCATCAGGCGGCTGGAGCGGGGCGACCTGCTCTCGCGGCTCCACGAGGGGGCGTTCCCACCCCTGGCCGACTACGAGGGGGGCTTCGACGTCCACGACCCCGACTCGGAGCTCCGGACCGCCGAGCGGGTGCTCGCGTCGGTCCGTCGGGGCCTGCGCGTCCTCGAGAACGCGTCCGGGTTCGCGGGCCTCATCCCGGCCGTCGGGTCGAACCTCGTCGAGGCGCTCCCCGACGCCGCGACCATCGACGACGTGGCGGCGGTGCCCGGGCGACTCCTCGAAGTGAAGGGCCGGACGATGGTCCCCGCCGAGCCGGAGTTCGGCGTCAGCGAGCACGTCGCCGGCCTCCTGCTCGCGGCCCGGGCCGCCGGCAGCGACGCCCGGGCCGCGCTCAACGTCCGGTACGATCCCGATCTGGTCGAGCGGCTCGCCGCCGGGCACGAGGCGGTCGAGTTCGAAGCCGAGGCGGGCTTCGAGCGGGCGGTCGCCGAGGCCATCGAGTCGAACCCCGACGCCACGGTGCTCTACCAGACGGGGGGGTTCGGCGTCGAGCCGGTGATCTACGTGCTCGGGCCCGACGCGGTGACGGCCGCCGAGCGCGTCCGGGAGGCGATCTGAGGTGTCCGGGGCGTCCGTCCCCGAGTTCTACGGACGGTGGGCCCGCCTGTACGATCGGATCGCGACGCTCCCCGGGGTGGGCCGGTGGCGCCGGACCGCCGCGGACGCGCTGGAGCTCTCGCCGGGGGACACCGCCGTCGAGATGGGCTGTGGGACGGGGGCGAACCTCCCGTACCTCCGTCGGCGCGTCGGCCCGGAGGGTCGGGTCGTGGGCGTCGACCTCACGCCCGAACTGCTGGCGCGGGCGGGCGAGCGGAGCCCCGGGGCACGGCTCCTGCGCGGGGACGCGACCCGGCCGCCCGTCGCCGAGGCGGACGCCGTTCTCGGGACGTTCGTCACGGGGATGTTCGCCGACCCGGCGGGCGCCGTCGAGGAGTGGTGTGACCTGTGTTCCGGCCGGGTCGCGCTGATGGACCTCTCGGCGACCGACCGCGCCCTCGGCCGACCGCTCAGCCCCGCGTTCCGGGCGTTCACGGCTGTGAGCACGCCGTCCTCGACGCCGTGGGACGTGCTCACCTCGGTCCTGCCGGGCGCGCGCGCCGACTCGACGCTCTCGCGCCGGGTGGACGAGGGGCGAGAGCGGCTGACCGACCTGACCGTCGAACGCCGGTTCGAGCGGTTCGCGCTCGGGTTCTGTGGCCTCCTCTCGGGCCGGAGCGTTGCATAGGCAGGCACCGTTTTCACCCGCTCGGCGGCCCCGGATCCGGGTGTCGGTGTCCGACTCAGCCTGGCACGGTGACGAGGCGTCACCGCGTGACCGGGTCGAACGAGTCGCGTCGGCCGCCGTGGGCGAGTGGCACGGGTTCCTGTTCGGCGGCGCCGCCGGACTGCTCGTCTACGCGCTGCTGAACCCCGGCCTGGGCGTCTCGGCCCGGGCCGTCGAGCTTCTTTTCGCGGGCGTCGCGGCCGTCCTCCCCGGCGTGGCGGTCGGGCGTGTCGCCGAGGGACCCGACGAGCGGTGGACGCCGGACCCGCCGAAGCGGGGACCGTAGCGCCGCGCACGGCGTCCGTCGGGCCTGGACCGAACCGACTACCGGGGTCGATGGCGTACCCTCGCGTGCGGATCGTGATCCGTCACCCCCTCGCCGGTGACCGTGGCGGTTTCGACCACCCCGTGACCGACGGCCTTTTGCCCGCCTCGCGCGGTCACCGGACATGGCCGGGGACCCCGACACCGACACCGACGAACGCGAGCCGGGCGAGGCCGACGAACGCGAGGCGGGGATGACCTACGCCGGGGCGGGCGTGGACATCGACGCCAGCGAGCGCGCCACGGCGGCGCTGGTCTCCGCGGTCGGCGCGTTCGAGGGTGACTTCGCCGGACTGCTCGACATCGGGGACCGCTACCTCGCGCTCGCCGCCGACGGCGTCGGCACGAAGCTACTCGTCGCCGAGGCGCTGGGCGACTACTCCACGGTGGGCATCGACTGCATCGCGATGAACGCCAACGACCTCGTCGCCGCTGGGGTCACCCCCGTCGCGTTCGTCGACTACCTCGCCGTCGACGACCCGGACGACGCCACCGCGGAACAGGTCGGCGAGGGGCTCTCGCGGGGCGCGGAACTCGCGGACGTCCACCTGCTCGGCGGCGAGACGGCCGTGATGCCCGAGGTCGTGACGGGGCTCGACCTCGCGGGGACCTGTGCCGGCCTGGCCGAGACGGGCGAGACGTTCGACGGCGAGGCCCGCGAGGGCGACCTCCTCGTCGGCTTTCCGTCGTCGGGCATCCACTCGAACGGGCTCACGCTAGCGCGGAAGGCCGTCACGAAGCGACACGACTACACCGACCCGTTCCCCGGCACCGACCGCTCGATCGGCGAGGTCCTGCTCGAACCGACCCGGATCTACACCGGCCTCCTCCCCGGTCTCCACGCGGTCGAGACCCACGCCTGCGCGCACGTCACCGGCGGCGGATGGACGAACCTCTCGCGGATGGGCGCGTTCGAGTACCGGGTCGAGGACCCGTTCGACGCCCATCCCGTGTTCGGGTTCGTCCAGCGGGAGGGGAGCGTGAGCGACCGGGAGATGCACCGGACGTTCAACATGGGGACCGGGTTCGTCGCGAGTGTCGCGCCGGCTGACGCCGAGGAACTGGTCGAGACGACCGACGACGGCCGGGTGATCGGTCGGGTCGAGGCGGGCGACTCGGTGGAAGTACGCGGGCTGTCGCTGTAGCGGAGGACGGACGCCGCTCGAGGCTCTCGACGGCGCGAAGCGAGCGGGGACCCCGGCGGGACCGGGCTACAGGACCTCGTCGAAGTCCTTGTGTCCGGAGATCTCGACGCCCTCGCTCGTGACCTCGGCGAGGTAGACGCCGTTGCCGGAGCCGGTGTCGCGCTCGACGGCGGCCTTCACGCCCGAGGCGGCCACCTGCTTTGCCTCCTCGTTGGACATGTCCTCGCGGTACTCCCGCTCGAGGGTGCCGTACGCGACGGTGAGCCCGGAGCCGGTGACGGTGTAGGCGTCCTCCATGACCCCGCCGGCCGGGTCGATCGAGTAGACGTGGTTGCCGTCGTCGTCGACGCCGCCGAGGATGGGGTTGATGGCGAAGAACGGGCCGCCGCGGGCGAAGTTGCCCGCCAGCGTCGCCAGCGCCTCGACGGAGATGTCCTCGCCGCGGCGGGCCTCGTAGAGGTTGATCTCCGCCTCCAGCGAGCGGATGAACGACTGGGCGCCGCCGACGGACCCGACGAGCGTCAGGGCCGCGTTGGGGTGAATCTGCTCGACCTTCTGGACGTTCTTGTTGGAGACGAACCGCCCGCCCAGCGACGCGCGCATGTCCGTGGCGATGACGACGCCCTCGGCTGTCGTGATGCCGATGGTCGTCGTCCCCGTCTTGTTGACGCTCTCGAGGTCCTCCTCGGTGAGGTCGTTGGAGGGCACCTCGCCGAGTTCGGGCTCGTACGGCGAGAGCGTGTGGTCCTGGCCGGTGCGCGGCAGGGAGGAATCTGGCTGTCGCATTGCCTGCAGGTAGAAACCGACCGCTGATAAAACCTTCCGGTCGTGCTGTCGGGCGTAGCTTCCTGAAGCTGTTCGTCGCTTCGAGGTGTCGGAATTCCGTCGGAGCTTACGTCCGACAGAATCAGGCCGCGCCTGCCCGCTCGTAGGCCGCTCCGAGTCGGTCGACGACCCGGCCGACCGGGATATGGACGCCGGCCCGTTCCGCGACGAGCGCGACCGGCAACAACACGATGCCGAGGGCGATGCTGAGCTGGTACAGGGCGAACACGAGCGCCCGGTACGGGTTGAATCCCATGTACACTGCCGGAACCAACCGACGTACATAACGTTTACTCCGATTTCGAGCGGGGAATAGTAAACCATGCAGGATTGTGGTGCCGC
>PXRQ01000075.1:0-6969 GCA_003022005.1 Halobacteriales archaeon QS_5_70_15 | reverse complement strand
TTTTCGGAGTCGCAAGCTAGTGTAAGCCGGCAGTCACGAGCCACGGGCCGTTCGGATAGCAACCGTACGTGCCCCGGTCAATCCTCATAAGTTATGACGACGATGACAGTGACGTGCGCGGCGTCGAGCGGCCGAAAACAATAGTGCTATCCGTCCCGCGTCGTTGGGCCGAGACATGAGTAACTACCTCGTCGCGATGGAAGCCGCGTGGCTCGTTCGTGACGTCGAGGAGATAGATGACGCCATCGGCGTCGCCGTCAGCGAGGCGGGCAAGCGCCTCAACGACGCCGACATGGACTACGTCGAGGTCGAGGTCGGCGCGACACCCTGCCCGGCCTGTGGCGAGGCCTTCGATTCGGCGTTCATCGCCGCCGACACCGCCCTCGTGGGACTCCTGCTCGAGATGGAGGTGTACAACGCCGACAGCACCCAGCACGCCTCCCGGATTGCAAAGAGCGAGGTCGGCGGCGCGCTCCGTGACGTGCCGCTGAAGGTCATCGAGACGGTCGAGACCGACGAGGACCCGGACTAGGACATGTGGGCGGCGACGTCGGCCTCGGTGATGATACCCGCCAGCTGACCGTCGTCGACCACCATCACGGCGTCCTGGTGGTTGAGGTGTGCGTTCAGTTCGTCGAGCGTCGCGTCCGGTTCGACGGTCGTGATGGCCTCCCGCATCGCCTCGGCGACCGGCAGCCCGCCCGCGTCCTCCGAGTCGAGCTGTCTGATGTCGGAGTTCGAGATGATGCCCTGCGGCCGCCCGTCCCGGACGACCGGGAGCTGTGAGTAGCCCTCCTTGACCATCACGTCGATTGCCTCGCGGACGCTGTCGTCCGGCGCCACCGTGACGACGCCTTCGTGCATGATGTCCGCCGCGTGCATCACGGCGCTTTCGGCCTCGTCGAGCGCGTTGACGATACGCCGGAGCGTCGACAGCCGCGGGTCGACGTCCCCGCCCTCGATGCGGGCGATGAGCGGCTGGGAGACGTCGGCCCGCTCGGCGAGTTCGCTCTGGGTCAACTCCAGGTCGGTCCGGCGCTCCCGCAGGTCGGCCGACGTCGGCAGGTCCATGCCCATGCCGACGAATAACCCCGAGTTATACAAAAAGCTTCGGCCGGAGCGAGGGTTCAAATACCAGGCCGGGACCAGACGCCCTGTGACCTGACGAGCGTCAGTCGGCCCCCGAGGCGGGAGCGGAGGGAGGGGCCGACCGGAGCGGACCCTGCTTGGCCGCCAGCCCCGGCCACCCTCCCTGTTCGCTACAGTTCCAGTCCACGGAGCGCCACGCCGTCCCCCTCTTCGACGTGGCCGATTATCCGGGCGTCCTCGAGCGCCTCGGCCACCTCCTCGGCGTCCGCATCGGGCAGGGCCGCGATGAACCCGGTGCCCATGTTGAACGTGCGGTGCATCTCCTCGTCGCTCACGTTCCCCTCCTCCTGGACGAACCGGAACACCGGTTGCGCGTCGAACGGGTCGTCGACGACGTACCGGAACTCGCCCATCCGGGAGAGGTTGGTCCACCCACCGCCCGTGACGTGGGCGGCGGCGTGGGTCTCTGCGGCGTGAAGCGGCCCGAGCGCCTCCCGGTAGATGCGGGTCGGCTCCAGGAGGACCTCACCGATGGTCCGGTCGTCGTCGTACGGGAACGGGTCCGTGTACTCGTGGTTCGTGGTCACCGCCTCTCTGGCGAGCGTCAGCCCGTTCGAGTGGATGCCGGAAGACGGCAGCCCGACTAGGGCGTCGCCCTCGCGGGCGGTGCCGTCGAACAGTTCCGACTCCGTCGCCAGGCCGGCGCAGGCGCCCGCGAGGTCCAGGCCCCTGATGACGTCCGGCATCACGGCCGTTTCCCCGCCGACGAGCACCAGTTCGGCGCGCTCGGCGCCCTTGGCGAGGCCGTCACCGACCCCCTCGGCGGTGGCGTCATCGGGCGCCTCGACGGCCAGGTAGTCCACGAACGCGACCGGCGTCACGCCCGTCGCGATGAGGTCGTTGGCGTTCATCGCGATGCAGTCGATACCGATGGTCGAGTAGTCCCCGAGCGCCTCCGCGACGAGCAGTTTCGTCCCCACGCCGTCGGTCGCAAGCGCGAGATACCGGTCGCCGACCTCGACGAGACCGGCGTAGTCACCCTCGAACTCGCCGACGGCGCCGACAAGCGCCGCCGTCGCCGCCTCGCTGGCATCGATGTCGACCCCCGTCTCGGCGTAGGTGAGTCCCTCCTCGTCGGCGTCGTCCGTCATACCCCAACGGGTGGCCGACCGGAGCAAAAACGCGTCGGTTGGCGTCTTCCCGATCACTCTCGGGACGGGACGCCCGTCTCAGACCGACGGAAAACCGATGTTGAGCAGGGCGAGTGCCGCGAGACCGACCGTTCCGGCCAGGGTGACGCCAAAGACGGCCAGGTTCCAGTCCTTCACCTTCCGGCCGTCGAGCGGACCGAACGGAATCATGTTGAACGCGGCCAGCACCGCGTTGATGAGCACGCCGAACTCGCCGACGCTTCCCAGGAACCCTCCGAGGAAGACGAACGGAAGGAAGATCGCCGCCAGGAGGACGTTCGTGAGCGGACCGGCAATCGCCACGAGGCCGTTCTGCCGTTCGGTAATCCGGCCCCGGTGGTAGACGGCGCCGGGGGCGGCAAAGAGGAAGTTCGCCAGCGCCGCCCCGATACAGAGTGCGAGCATGCCGTAGTCGGCCCTGAACGCGGCTATCTGACCGAACCGGACCGCGACCACCTTGTGGGCGAGCTCGTGCAGGAGGAACCCGACGCCGACGGTCAGCATGCTGAGCAGGAAGATGGCCAGGAACTCCGGTGACGATACCGCGTCGAACAGCGCCGGCGATATCGGCGGGTCGAGGATGAAGATTGCGAACGCGACCCCGAGGGCGACCCACGCGATCGCGAGGTCCCGCAGTTCATCCGGGTAAAACCTGATGCCACCGAACTCCAGTGCGCTCACGTCAACGCCTCCAATATGAGGTCGACGCTGTTCTCGGCGCCGGCGAGCATGAGTCGAGCGACGCCCTCCGCGCCCTCGATGCCGGAGCCCGCAAACAGGTACGGGAGCATGACCGTCGCAAAGAGGAGGCTGCCGATGAAACTGCCGATGTTGGTCAGCGCCACGATCATAATAAGCCGAAACAGCGGCACGTCGGTGAGGTCGCTCCACAGCTCTCGCAGCGGGGCCTCCTCGTCGGAGACGATGTCGTTCAGCTTCGAGATGTCGCCGACGTTCACGTCGAGGTAGCGCAACTCGACGTAGCCGGCGAACCACCCGGGCGCGAGAAGCGGGTTGACGCTCGTCAGCCAGGCGACGCCGCCGCCGACGCCGGCCGACTGCCAGTGGGCACCCGCGAGCTTCGCGAGCCCGAGGGCGATGACTCCGTTGATGAGGAACCACGCCGCGAACAGCTGGAACAGCAGTTCACTGGAGGTGCCCTCCACGCCCGTGTACGTCGCGATGGCCAGGAGCGCGAAGAAGACGAGGAAGCCGAGTGTGAAGAGGTAGCCGAACAGCTTGTGCAGCGAGAACCGACGGCCGGACGTCCGACCCGTCAGTTCGGACATCGCCGGCAGCCGCTCGGGCGTCTTCAGGTACCGCTCGATTCCATCTCGGTGGCCGGCGCCGACCACCGCGACGACATGGTGGCCCTGCTCGCGGAGCGCCACCAGCTGGTGGGCGATGTAGGCGTCCCGTTCGTCGATGAGCGCCTCGGCGCCGCCGGGCGAGAAGCGGCGGAACTCCTCCATCATCGCGCCGACGACGTCGGTGTCGGTCATCCGCTCGATGTCGAACTCGTCTATCTTCTCTTCCTCGGGCGCCACGAGCGAGAGCCCCACGACCAGGAGCGACCCGAAAACGAGTCCGAGGGCAAGCCCGACCAGCAGGGTGTCGAGGACGCCGACCAGGAAGGCCGGCCCGAGGCCGGCCGGGACGACGAGTGGCCCCGCTATCACGCTGACGGGAATCGCAATCATGAGCGCGAGACCCAGGCCGGCGCCCATGCCGACCTCGCGCGGGTCGCCGAGTCCGACGGCGAGACCCCCGACCAGTTTCAGCTTCTCGAGGACGGACAGCCGCGCCCAGAACCGCTGCATCGTCACCTGGATGTCGCGGTCGACCAGCGCGACGTCGGTCCCCTGTGTCTCGGCGGCGTCGATAGCCGCCTTCATATCCGCACCGGGTTCGATGTCGAACCGGTCGCCGAGTCGCGCCTGGACGTACGACAGCATCCAGTACGCGAGGAACTGGAACACCGTGTTCCCCTTCAGCAGGTCGCTCGCGTCGAGGTTCTCCGGGTCCTCTCCCTTCAGCTGTCGGTACCGCCCCTCGTCGAGTTCGACCGCGACGACGTCGGGGCGCTCGGCGTCGATGACCGTCTCCACCTCCTCGACGCTCGCCTCGGAGACGTGTGCCGTACCGACGACACGAACGGACCCCCCCTCGACGGCTTCGCTCATTGTCGGCACCTGTCGGGCGAGGGGTTTACGTGTGTCGGGACGGACCGACGGCCACCGGTTATCCGCGGGTCGTTGTGCTCACGCGGGCAAGAGCGCCGGCGAATCAAAGGGGCCTTCCACGGCCGACGAGTTGTGCCGCACATGGGGAAGCCGCTGGCCGACTCGAAGACCGAGATGACCGAGATGCTGTTGCCGAACGAGACGAACAACCTCGGACGCGCGCTCGGTGGCACGGTCCTCCACTGGATGGACATCTGTGCGGCCATTGCCAGCATGCGCTTTGCCGGGCACCAGTGTGTGACCGCGTCGATGGACCACGTTGACTTCGTCACCCCCATCGATCTCGGCGAGGTGGCCGTCATCGAGGCGTACGTCTTCTCGACGGGGCGGACCAGCCTCGACGTGAAGGTCGATGTCCACACGGAGGACCCCCGAGAGGGCGAGCGCAGGCTGTCGACGACGTCGTTCTTCACGTTCGTGGCGGTCGACGAGTCCGGCAAGCCGACGGAGGTGCCCGACCTCGAGTGTCCGACCGACGCCGAGGCGGCCCTCCGGGAGGCGGCCGTCGAGGAGCGCCGTGAACGGCTACAGCAGGTCGTCGGCCGCCTGGAAGACGGCTGAGGCCCCCACCTGACGACGGTCTCCGTCGCGAACGTCGCGTCGTAGGTGTCCGTGACCTCCTCGAACATCGTCTCCGCCGATTCCTCGGCCTTCCCGTACCAGTCCGCACAGTAGCCCGACAGCGCCGCCTCCGGCGGCGCCTCGTAGCCCGCGCTCACGAAGTCGAGCACGTGGAGCAGGACGATTTCGGCGTCGTCGTACCGCTCGAGGGCGTGCTCGACGGCCTTCTCCGACAGTCCCGGCCCGTCGTGTGGGACCAGTACTCGCATGGGCGGGTCTACTTCCGGGATTCAAAAGCCCGGTGGCGGCCCGTCCGCCGCCGGGAGGTGTTTATCCCCCGCTCCCGTACCGGCGGCCATGAGCCTGGAGGACGTCGACCCGCCCGCGCCGCCGGAACTGCCCGAGATGGACGCCGGCGCCTACGAGGACGTCGAGGTGCAGGGCGAGGACTACCACCGCGAGGACCTGGAGGCGTTCCTGACCGAGGGCGCCTGGGAGGAGGCCTTCGGGGCGTGGGCCCGCGAGACGGACTTAGAGGAGCACGGCTTCGAGATAGCCCGCGAACTGGGGCTGTTCGAGGAGTTCGACTTCTTCTGGGACGACTTCGCCGACCGGGTCGGCTACCACGCGCCCGGCATCCCCGAAGACTGGCGCGAGCGAAACCTCCACCCCGACCTGGAGTCGTGGGACACCGTCTCGGGCATCAACGCCGCGCTCGCGGAACTGGGCGACACGGTCAGCCGGACGCTGAAGGCCGACTACGTCGACTGGGAGGCCGACTACGAGGCTCCCGACGACCTCCCTGACTTCTAAAGGCGGTCGTAGGTCGCCGTGAAGCTCGTGCTCGAGAGCACCAGCGACTCGGCGGCGTCGTCGAAAGCGTCCCGGGTGGCTCCGGGGTCGATGTCGAGTTCGGCCTCCAGCGCGAACACGCTAAAGCGGTACTCGTCGTCGCCCTCGGTTCGGTGGCACGGCGAGCGGTAGCCGAGTTCCCCCTCGTCGTTGCTCCCCTGTGTCGCGCCCGGCGGGTCCTCGAGGCGCGCTTCGGCCGGCCGGTCGGCCGGAATCTCCAGCGGGCCCTCCGCCGGGAGGTCCCACAGCAACCAGATGGTCCCCGGGTCGTAGCCGCGGAGCCACTCGCCGACGACGGCAAGCGAGGCCGTTCTCTCGGGGACGCCCCGGACGGTCAACGGCGGCGACTCGCCGGCCCCGTCGCAGGTGAACCGGACCGGTATCTCCTCGTCGAAGGCCGGCGAGGAGAGCGTCAGGTCGTCCGGTTCGGGCGGTTCGCCGCCGATGGTGCACCCGGCGCCCCCGGCCAGCAGGGTCGCCGGAACGGCCCTCAGAAGCTCTCGGCGGCGCATACCCGCGCTTCGGCCCGGGCGCTAAAGACGGATGCGGTCGCGGGCCGCCGTGCGGTTGATTACGCTGGCCGCCCTCGAACGGGATATGGACGCCGAAATCGTTCCCCCCGAGCGGCGGTCCTGCGAGCTCTGTGGCCGGACGGACATCTGGGACGAGTCGGCCGAGAACTGGGTCATCGCCGTCGAGGACGGCGAGCGACGGGTCGGCAACAAGCACTGCATCCACGAGTGGGACATCAACGGCCGGTACAACCCCGTCGTGAGCCGGTCGGACGGCGAGGAGTCCAGCGGTTGACCGTGGCTGCCGTGACCGCCTATCGGTTCGGCCGCACGGGATCGAAGTCAGTACGGGAACGGCGTGCGAGAGTCACAGCACCGGCAGTAGTCCCTGCTCGAAGACGCCGGCGGTGTCGAGCAGCGCGACCAGAAGCGTCCCGACCACGATGGCGACGGCCGGCGGATCGAGGTGGGTGTCGGCGTGCGCGTAGAGGAGGCGCTGGGCGACCTCGCCGACCACGGCGG
>PXRQ01000074.1 GCA_003022005.1 Halobacteriales archaeon QS_5_70_15 | reverse complement strand
GATCGTCTTCGCTGCAAGATGCCTGTCAACGACATGGCTTTGATTTCAGATACGAAAAACATGGAAATCGGAATGCTGTTGAACGTGTTTTTCGAGAGAGAAAACGAAGAACTCTCTGCTTCTCAAACTGTTTCAGCAACGCCAACGCAGAAACAGCCGATGACTGGCTCAAATCGTTCAGCTTCGCATGGAATCAGCTTATCTGAACACTGCCATCCGATCACCCCGAACCGGGCCGCGTGATCCGCCGACAATCAGTATGATATCCCCCGGCGTACACCCGACCGCATGGACAGCAGTCACGGCGCGAGTGCGGTCGCGCGGGCGGTCGAGGAGCACCGGCTCCGCGAGGACCTCGAACGGAACGGCGAGTTCGGCGCGGTCCCGGGCGAGGGGCACGGTCGAACGGTACTGACGGGGAGCGAACCGAACCGCGAGGCCCGCGAGCATCTGGTCGAGCGGCTGGAGGCCGCCGGGCTCGCGGTCGGGATCGACGCCGTGGGCAACGTCGTCGGCCGGTGGGAGCCACCGAGCGCGACGGGCGAACCGGTCGCCTCGGGGTCGCACCTCGACTCGGTCCCGGAGGGGGGCATCTTCGACGGGCCGCTCGGGGTCTACGCCGCCCTGGAGTCCGTCCGGGCGATGCGCGACGCCGGCCTCGAGCCCGCGCGTCCCGTCGAGGTGGTGTCGTTCACCGAGGAGGAAGGGGCCCGGTTCGCCCCGGGCGGGCTGCTGGGCTCGTCGGTCGCGACCGGCGCGCGGTCAGTCGAGGAGGCGCTCGCGCTCGCCGCCGACGATGACGGCCACAGCCTCGAGTCGGCGCTCGAGGGGATCGGGTTCCGCGGCGAGGGCCGACTCGACGCGAGCGGGTGGGACGCGTGGCTCGAACTCCACGTCGAACAGCACACCGAACTGGAGTCACGGGGGGTCCCGGCGGGGGTGGTTACGGACGTCACCGGCATCACCCACTGCGCGGTCGGGATCGGCGGCGAGGCGAACCACGCCGGGAGCACGCCGATGGGCGGCCGCCGGGACGCGCTGTGTGCGGCCGCCGAGTTCGTCACCGACATAGAGCGGGCGGCGAACGAACGGACCGAGGTCGACCCGGCGGCGGTCGGGACCGTCGGGAGCCTCGAGGTCTCGCCGAACGCCACGAACGTCGTCCCGGGTCGGGTCGAGGCCGGCGTCGACATCAGGAGCATCGAGCGCGAGTCGATGGAGCACCTCGTCGGGGCGGCACGCGACTCCCTCGACCGGCTCGCCGAGGAGCGCGGCCTCGACACGACGCTCGAACGGGGGTTCGACCTCCACCCGACGCCGATGGCCGAGCGGTGCCGAACCGCGCTCCACGGGGGAGCGGAGGTCGCGGGCATCGAGACTGTCGATCTCCACTCCGGGGCGGCCCACGACTCGATGCACGTCGCGAACGTGACCGACGCGGGGATGCTGTTCGCCCCCTCGCGGGACGGTGTCTCCCACTCCCCCCGCGAGTGGACCGACTGGGCGGGCTGTGCGGCGGCGACGCGGGTGCTCGCGGCGGGGTTGGCCGGTCTGGCGGCCGAGTAGCGTCGTCAGCGGCGGGCCGAGCGGACGACCTCCGCGATGCGGTCGTTCCCCGCGTCGACGAACCCCCCGTGGTAGCAGAGTACCCGCTCGATATCGAGTTCCGCGAGTCGGCCCGCCGACTCCAGCGCGACGTCCATGTCCTCGCTCATACCCGGGTTCGGTCCCTGGAGTCCGTCCTCGCTCGCGGTGAGGGCGTCGGCGGCGACGAGGAACCGGGCCTCCGGAAAGAAGACGGAGAGGTGTCCGGGCGTGTGGCCCGGCGTGGGGACGACCCGCGCGGGGCCGGCGAGGGTGTGGAACGTCCCCCCGCTCTCGAGTTCGAGGTCGACCCGGGCGGGCGGGTAGCGGTCGTCGTCGGGGTCCCGCCCCCGGGGCGGTTCCCGTCCGGATATCACCGCCGCGGCCCGCTCGCTGGCGACCGCCGCGGCGTCGGTCCGTTCCTGGAGGGCGGCCAGCGACCCGGCGTGGTCGGCGTCCTGGTGTGTCAGCAGGACCGTCGCCACGTCCCCGAGGTCGAAACCGGCGTCGGCCAACCCCGCCTCCAAGGTGTCGAGCCCCCCCGGCGTCCCCACGTCGAACAGGAGCAGTCCCCGCTCGGTCTCGACGGCACAGGGGTCGATCGTCAGTGCCCGGCCTCGGTACTCGAACTCGAGCGACAGCGCGTGGACGTGTTCGGGGAGGTCCATACGTTCGATACGCCCGATTAGTTAATAAAGACGCTCTCTGCGGCGAACAGATCGGGGTTCCCGGGTCGGTTCGCCGGGACGGACCGGCCCGGAGTGTTCGGGTCTGGGAGCCCGGCGTGTCCGGGAACCGGGACGCAACCGCGTTGCCACCCGGGGCGGACTCCCCGACGTGCGCCGTCGCGTCGGTCCCCTGTCGCTCGTGCTCGCGGTCGCCGCGGCGGTCGCGGCGAGTCTCGTCGCCCGGTTCGACCCCGTCCCGGGGACGGTCGTCGACACGCCGCTGAGCCTCGTCGCCGCGAGGGCGCTGTCGGTGCTGGCGGTCGTCCTCGCGGGCTACGGCCTCTACGTCCTCGTCTCGACCAACCAGCCCTCCGGCCGGATCATCACGCTCCCCAACTCCGTGGTGCTCTCCTCGGATGTCTTCAACCGCTCCTCGGAGGAGTTCCCGTACGTCCGGAACGAACTCGCGATACAGGTGGCCTACGAGACCGACCTCCCGTTCACCCGCCGGCTCATGATCGACGTCGCCGACGACTACCTCGGCGACGAGATGGCCGCCCGCATCGCCACCTACCGGGAGCGTTTCGCCGAGACCGGGGTTGAACTGGAGGTGGGGAACCGACCCACGGTCAACGTCCAGCAGCGCGAGTCGTGGGTGGAGCTCCGGCTGCGGTACCTCACACACCCGCGCCGGGGAACGCGGGTCCGGAACGAGCTCTACGAGCGGGTCCTCGTGGGGTTGAACGGGCACCCCGAGCGGGTCAGTTTCCCCGTGAGCCGGAACCGGTGAGCCGACCATCGGTAACGAAGGTTCAAGTACCGGAACGGTACCACCCTCTCGCGTGACCTGATCGGAGCGGCGGGGTGGCACGGGGCCGACGGCGGACGCCCGAGGCCCGACGGCCGGGGGACCGAGCGTGGCACACCACCCCGCCGAGCGGTCCGTGCCACCTGCTCGCCCCCCATACGCTTTCGGGTCCGGCCCCGGAGGTCGGGGTATGAACCCGATACCGGAGTCCGTGGATTCGTACGCCCGCCTCGTCGGTCCCGACCCCGACGAGGTGGTCGTGGAGATGGACGCCAAGGCCGAGGCGAAGGGGTTCCCCACCGTGGGCCCGGCGGTGGGTGGATGGCTCCGCTTTCTCGCCGGTCTGATCGGCGCCCGCAGGGTGTTCGAGTTCGGCTCCGGCTTCGGCTACTCCGCCTACTGGTTCGCCGGCGCGCTCCCCGAGGACGGCGAAGTAGTGCTCACGGAGATCGACGCCGACGAGCTGGCGGAGGCCCGCGAGTTCCTCGAGCGCGGCGGCCACGCCGAGCGCGCCCGGTTCGAACAGGGTGACGCGATCGACATCGTCGACCGGTACGACGGCCCGTTCGACTGTGCGCTGATCGACAACGAGAAGCACCGCTACGTCGAGGCGTTCGACGCGATCCGGGGAAAGGTCCCGGAAGGCGGGTTGGTCCTGGCGGACAACGCCGTCGCGGCCGGACCGATCGAGTTCGAGGCGCTCCCGAAGCTTCTGAGTGACGCGGAGGTCGAGACGACCGACGCGACCAGGGGGATCGCCGAGTACCTTCACACCGTGCGCGCCGACCCGGCGTTCGAGACGGTGCTGCTGCCCGTCGGCGAGGGGGTCGCGGTCTCGCGGCGGGTCCGGGGCCGGCGGACGTGAGCCCCCTATGTAGTAAGAATCATTAGCGTCGTGATGAAAATCACGGGTATGCCCGGTGGAACAGACCTGACACTGCGGCCGTTCCTGTGGCGTGCGGAGAACCTCTATCCGGACACCGAGGTCGTCTCCCGCACCCACGACGGGATCGACCGGTACAGCTACGCGGAGTACGCCGACCGGACCGCGCAGCTGGCCAACGCGCTCGACGCGGCCGGCATCGAGCAGGGCGACCGCGTGGCGACGTTCTGCTGGAACCACCACCGCCACTTCGAGACGTACTTCGGGGTGCCGACTATCGGCGCTCAGCTCCACACGATCAACCCGCTGCTCCCCGACGAACACATCCAGTACATCGTCGGCAACGCCGAGGATCGGATAGTCTTCGTCGACCCATCGCTGGTGGACAAGCTCGCCGGCGCCGCCGAGGACGCCGTCGGGTTCGACGGCGTGGAGTTCGTGGTGATGGGCGAGGCCGTACCGGAGACCACCCTCGAGCCGGTGACGGACTACGAGTCGTTCATCGCGGACCGCGACACGGAGTACGACTGGCCCGACCTCGACGAGGAGCAGCCGGCCGGAATGTGCTACACCTCCGGCACGACGGGCCGGCCGAAGGGCGTCGAGTACACCCACAAGATGCTGTGGGCCCACACGATGGAGTCGCTCTCGCCCGCGGGCATCCCGATGGACGACGACGACGTCGTCATGCCGGTGGTGCCGATGTTCCACGTCAACGCGTGGGGGATGCCGTTCACGGCGACCGCGGGCGGCTCGAAGCACGTCTACCCCGGCCCCTCGCCGGACCCCGAGGACCTCGCGCACCTGATCGAGGAGGAGGGCGTGACCATCACCGCTGGCGTCCCCACCGTGTGGCTCGGCCTGATGGAGTACGCCGAGGAGAACGAGCTGGACCTCTCGGCGCTGGACTCGGTGATCGTCGGCGGGAGCGCGGCCCCGCGGGCGATGATCGAGTGGTTCGACGACCGCGACGTCGAACTGCTCCACGCCTGGGGGATGACCGAGATGTCCCCCATCGGGAGCGTCGCCCACCTCAAGGCCGATCTGGAGGACGAAGCCTACGAGACACAGCTGAAGAAGCGCTCGAAGCAGGGGCTGTTCGTCCCCGGCCTGGAGTTCCGGGTCGTCGACGACGACGGGAACGAGGTGCCGTGGAACGGCGAGGACTTCGGCGAGCTCTACGTCCGTGGCCCCTCGGTGACCACCGAGTACTTCAAGCGCCCCGACGCGAACGAGGAGGACTTCGTGGCCGTTCCCGGGAGCGGAGCGAGCGGGGAGTCTGAAGAGGGTAGCTCTTCGGGAAGGTGGCTCGAGACCGGCGACATCGTCACCGTCGACGAAGACGGCTACATCAAGATCGTCGACCGCGCCAAGGACGTGATCAAGTCCGGTGGGGAGTGGATCTCCAGCGTCGAACTGGAGAACTCCATCATGGCCCACGACGACGTGAGCGAGGCGGCCGTCGTGGGCGTCCCCCACGAGCGGTGGCAGGAGCGCCCGGTCGCGTTCGTCGTCCCGGCGGAGGGCGCCGACGAGGGGACGCTCCGCGAGGGCATCTACGAGATGCTCCGCGAGAAGTACCCCAAGTGGTGGCTCCCGGACGAGATCGAGTTCATCGACGAGGTCCCCAAGACCGCCACCGGGAAGTTCTCGAAGAAGGACCTCCGCGAGGAGCACGTCGACGCGTCGCTCGTCGAGGGACAGGTCCCCGAAGAGGCGGCCCCGGACGACGACTGACCGGCAGGGCGGAACGGCCGACCGCTCGACGGCTCATCCCCCGGGATCGTTACACACACTCCGGGCGTCCGGGCGCGTCCCGCTGGTTGCAGACGAGCTAAGAGGTTCGCGCCCGGAGGGAACGTATGGAACTGTTCGAGGAGAGCCTCGTCCCGGAGCCCGCTCGACCGGTCAAGCGCGAGGCCCGCGAGTTCGCCGAGGAGCACATCGCCCCCGCGGCCGAGGAGTACTACCGCTCGGGCGAGTACCCGTGGGAGGTCCTTGAGGCCGGGATGGACGCCGGGCTCGTCGCCCAGGATCGGCGAGGAGTACGGCGGGCGCGGGCTCACCCTCTACGAGATACTCGCCATCGCCGAGGAGTTCTACCGCGCGGACGCGGGCATCTCGCTCACCCTCCAGTTGGCCTCGTTCGGCGCCGAGATACTCGCCGAGTACGGCACCGAGGAACAGAAGGAGGCGTACCTCCGCCCGGTCGCGGAGAACGAGCAAATCACGGGGCTCGCGGTCTCGGAACCCGGGACCGGTTCGGACCTCGCGGGGATGTCGACCACCGCGCGGAAGGAGGGCGACGAGTACGTCGTCGACGGGGAGACGTACTGGATCGGCAACGGCGTCGAGGCCGACTGGGTCACGCTGTACGCGAAGACCGGCGCCGACCCGAACAACCGGTACGACAACTTCTCGCTGTTCGTCGTCCCCACGGACAGCGAGGGATACGAGGCCGAACACGTCCCCGAGAAGATGGCGATGCCGGCCTCCAAGCAGGCCCACGTCCACCTCGACGGCCTCCGCGTGCCGGAGGAGAACCTGATCGGCGTCGAGGGTGCGGGCTTCTGGATGCCGGCCGAGTTCTTCAACCACGGCCGCGTCGTCGTCGGCGGACACGGGCTCGGGCTGGCGGCGGCGGCCATCGAGGAGGCCTGGGCGTTCGTCCACGACCGCGAGGCGTTCGGGCGCGGCGTCTCCGAGTTCCAGGCCGTCCAGCACGAACTCGCGAACATGCGCACGGGGTTCGAGAGCGCGCGGGCGCTGAACTGGCGGGCCGCCCAGAAGGTCGCCGAGGGGGAGAACGCCGGGCTCTGGGCGGCGATGGCGAAGACGAACTCCACGGAGACGGCCACGAAGTGTGCCGAGGACGCGATGTCGCTCCACGGCGGCCGTTCGGTCCTGACCGACCGCCGGATCGCGCGGGTGTACCGCGACGTCCGCATCCCGGTCATCTACGAGGGAGCCAACGACATCCAGCGGAACCTCTACGGCCAGCAGTGATGCGGACGGCCGTAACGGTTCACCGGTGATCGTCCGACCGGGTTCGGCGATCTCCGGTACGGGACTGCGCACGACCGTACGAGGGGATCGACCGGCCCCGGCCCCCCGGCCGAACGCGACCGGCCGGTCGGCGTTCGCGCCGATAATTCCGTGTCACGCCGGCCCGGACGGTTCTCGCCCCTTTTTGTTCGTCCCGGCCGGAACCCGCGGCATGTCCTTCGAGGACCGCGAGCTGCCGTTCGACTTCGACCTGCTCCGGGACCTGACCGAGTTCCACGGCCCGCCCGGCTACGAGGACCGGGTCCGCGGGCTCGTCACCGAGGCGCTCGGGGAGCGGACCGACGAGGTCCGGACCGACGCGATGGGGAACGTCGTCGGGACGGTCGAGGGCGAATCGGACCACTCGGTCGTCGTCGCCGCCCACGTCGACGAGATCGGGTTCCTGGTCCGGCACGTCACCGAGGAGGGGTTCCTCCAGCTCGACGCCGTCGGCGGGTGGGACCCGCGGGTGCTCCGCGCCCAGCGCGTCGCCGTACACACACAGCAAGGCGAGCTCACGGGCGTCATCGGGTCGACCCCGCCCCACACGCAGGACGAGGAGGAAGGGGCCTCGGAACAGGAGGTCCACGACGTCCACGTCGACATGGGACGGGACGGCGAGGCCGTCTCGGAGCTGGTGAGCGTCGGCGATCTCGTGACGATGCGACAGACCACCGAGGTCGTCGGGAACCACGTCACGGGAAAGGCGCTCGACGACCGGGTCTGCGTGTTCGCGATGCTCGAGGCCGCCGAGCGGCTCTCCGCCCCCGACGCGACCGTCCACTTCGCCGCGACGACACAGGAGGAGGTCGGCCTGCGCGGCGCCGAGGCGCTCGGGTTCGACCTCGACCCCGACCTCGCCATCGCGCTGGACGTGACCGTCGCCAACGACGTCCCCGGGTTCGAGGAGGGCGACCGGGTGACGCGGCTCGGCGAGGGGCCCGCGATCAAGCTCAAGGACGGGTCGGTCATCACGAACCCGAAGGTGAACCGGCGGCTCCGGGCGGTCGCCGAGGACGCCGGGGTCGACTACCAGCTGGAGGTGCTCCCCTCCGGGGGGACGGACACGGCGAAGCTCCAGCGCGTCGGCGGGGCGAAGCCGGCCGGCGCCATCTCCGTCCCGACGCGCTACCTGCACACCGTCACCGAGAGCGCCCACGTCGAGGATATCGCGGCGACGAGGGAGCTCCTGACCGCGTTCCTCGAGAGCGAGGACGGCAGTACGGACTACACGCCGTAGACGGGTGGGGGCGCCGGCGGCGCCCGGTCGACACGCGGGGACCCCTCCCGGGAGGGTCGGCCCTGCCGACGACTACGGGCTCGATGTCGACCCCGAGTCTAAACACGTCCCGCGCGAACCCGACGAGCACTGTGGTGTCGAGGGGGGTACTCGCGGTGGCCTGTGGCGTCGTCCTGCTGGCGTCGGCGAGCACCGGGTTTCTGATCCTGGGGAGCGACCTCTCGGTCGCGTCGCCGTCGGTCGAGTCAGTCGAGAGCGAGTTCGGGGCGGTGTCCGCGAACGAGTCCGAGATCCGCACGCGGATGGTCGTCGACAACCCCAACGAACGGGGGTTCCCGGTGCCGGCGACGGTGGGCTACACGATCTACCTGAACGACGTCCGGGCGGCCGAGGGGTCGACGTCGCTCGACGGGCTCCCGGCGGGCAGAAACGAGGTCCGCGTTCCGGGCACGTTCGACAACTCGAAGGTCCCCGCGTGGTGGGTGAGCCACGTCAACCGCGGCGAGCGGACCGAACTGACCATCGCCCCGACGGTCTCCGTCGCCGGCGTCTACTCGGAGTCGCTTCCGAACCGGACGACGACGGTCGAGACGGACCTGCTGGGACCGCTCGCGGTGGGCGGTACCGAGACCGTGACGGTCGCCGGCGAGGACCTGCTCGTCGTCTCGAACCGGACGGCCTCGTGGGGTGAGGCCACCGCCGAGCGGACCCCCGTACGGTTCGGCGTCGGCCTGCGGAACGTCCACGACCGGCCCGTCGAACTCGAGGGGACCGAGTACCGGATCGAGATGAACGGCGTCGTCGTCGGCGAGGGGACGACCGACGACGGCATCCGTCTGGAGCCGGGCGAGTCGGGACGGCTCCCCGTGAACGCGGCCCTCGACAGCGCGAGGATGCAGGACTGGTGGGTGAGCCACCTCCGGCGCGGCGAGACGACGACCCTCTCGGTCGAGGTGTACGGCGTCGTCGAGGAGGACGGCGAGCGGAAGCGGCTCCCCCTGTCGGCGTTCGATAGGGAGCTCCGGTTCGAGACGGACCTGCTCGGTGACGGCTCGACCAGCGTCGAGCCCGTGGCGGGGAACGCGACCGGATCGGTCGAACCCCCGGAGGTGACGGGGACGCGTTCGCGGTGGGGCGAGGCGACCGACGAGTACACCGAGGTCGTCACCGAGGTCGGGGTCAGGAACCCCGGATCCGCGTACGCCGACCTCGTCGAGCTGGAACTGCGGGAGGGGACGAGCATCAACGGCGTGGTCGTCTCGAACGGGAGCACGACCGCCGAACTCCCGTCCGGGAACGGCACGCTCGCGCTCGTCTCCCGGCAGGACAACGACGCCGTCCCCCGATGGTGGTCGAGACACATCGACAACGGGGAGCGCTCGACGGTCGTCACCGAAACCAGGGGAACCGCGGAGGTCGGCGTGACGACCCTCCCGCTCTCGCTCCCGGACCGCGAGCGGTCCGTCTCCACCGACGTCCTCTCGGAGGTCGAGAGCGACGAGCCCTCGGCCGTGTCGGTCGGCGGGCGGGACGTGGCGACCGTGCCGGGGACGACCGCCGAGTGGGGCGACTCGACGCCCGAACGGGCGCCGATCGAGATGACCGTCACCGTCACGAACGAGCGGTCCGTCCCGATGATGCTGCGGGACGTGAACTACACCGTCGCGCTCAACGGGGTCCGGCTGGCCGACGAACGCGAACTCGACCGGACGTTCGAGATCCCCCCGAAGACGACCCGTACGCTGGAGTTCACGCTCTACCTGAACAACTCCCGGACGGCGGCCTGGTGGCCGACCCACGTCCGCAACGGGGAGCGCTCGGAACTCACGACGGAAGCGTACGGGACCGTCGAGGTCTTCGGGGCGTCCGAGCGGGTCGAACTGGACTTCCTCGGGACGAACGCGACGGTCGAGACGGACCTGCTGGCCGAGGAGTAACGTCCCGGATCGATCCGGAAAACACGGGCGAACGGCGCGGAACACGCGGGAAGCGTATCGGAAACGCCGGCCCTCGACCGGCGGGCGTCAGGTTCGGGTCGCTGTCGAGCAGGTTCAAAGCGGCGTACTCGGCCTCCAGTTCCGCGAGCCGGTCGAGGCTGTCGCCGCAGGGCATCGGTGAGCGTTCCTCGCCCGTCAGGATGCCGGGAAGCCGGGATGGAAGCCCTCCCGAGTCGCGGGGGACTCGCGGAGGCCGTTCCAGTACGTCCCGGCCCACTCCAGGTGGGTTCCCCCGGGCGGGGTCGCGCCAGGTCGTGCCGATGTCGGCCGGGTTCCCGGCCTCCACGAGGCCGGCGTAGAGGACGTCGTCGAACAGGTACGGGGACAGGGTGAGAGCCGCGGCTGTGCTGTCGGATGCGGCGGAGCGGACCCCACCCCGGGCGGTCCCGGTCTCATACTGTCGGACATAAGCCCATGAACGACATCGCCCTACCGTGGTGGCGATGATGTTCAGGTAGTTATGTCCGACAGTATCAGTCGGCGGCGACCCGGACCCGTCCCGTGGACTCGGTGTCGAGGTCCGAGACGGCGAGGCCGTACCGTTCGACGACGTGCTCGAGCTGTGTGGGCGTGACGCCGGCCTGCCGGGCGGCCGTCTCGACGTCCCACGTCCCCTCCACGTAGAGGGTGGCGGCAGTACGCATCGCGTACTGTTGCATACCCGATCCGTGAGGCTAACGGATATTAAGAATATCGTGAGATTATATGCCTATGTATGTGGCTCACCACCGGTCAACTCCTCACCGGGGCCTATTACATCATGGATGGTGGAGAACTCGCGGGCGCCGCTCGGGACCGCGTGACCGGACGCGTCGACGCGTTCGTCGGTCGGCGCGCTCGATCGGAGCCGAGGGAACCGGTCGCCCTTGCGGGAGGTCCGCTGGATGGCCTCTCGCTGCCCGCAAGCCTTTAGCCCGGGACACGTGTCCCCGGTGTATGGACGAGCGCGGCGAGATACTGTCCCTGCTTCGCGAGAACGCGCGCTACTCGGTGGCCGACATGGCGCGGATGACCGGGCTCGACGAGAGCGGGGTGGAGTCGGTGGTCGCCGACCTGGAGGCAGAGGGTGTCGAGCCGGTGCGGGCGATCGTCGAACTCAACGTCACGCTCGACCGCGAGACCTCCTACCGGGACATCGCCGACCGGCTCGCGAAGTTCCCCGAGGCCCGCTCGCTGCGGCTGGTCAGCGGCGACTACGACTTCGCCCTGGAGATCGAGGGCGACACGATGGGCGAGGTCTCCCGGTTCGTCGCCGAGAAGGTCGCGCCCGTCCCGGAGATCACCCAGACGGTCACCCACTACGTCATGGAGACGTACAAGGACGACGGCATCGTCTTCGACGACCGGCAGGACGACGACCGCCTGTCGGTCACCCCATGACGTTCGAGGCGGAGGGACCGCTCTCGGCCACCGAGCGCGTCCGGTCGGTCCCGCCCTCCGGTATCAGGCGCTTTTTCGAACTCGCCGAGGAGATGGACGACGTCATCTCCCTGGGCGTGGGCGAGCCGGACTTCTCGGCGCCGTGGGACGCCCGCGAGGCCGCCATCGCCTCCCTCGAACGGGGTCGGACCTCCTACACCGCCAACCGGGGGATGCGCGAACTCCGTGAGGCCATCGCCGGGCACGTGGCACGGTACGGCCTCGAGTACGATCCCGACGAGGAGGTCCTGGTGACGGCGGGGGCGAGCGAGGCGCTCGACGTCGCGTTCCGGGCGCTGGTCGATCCCGGGGACGCCGTCGCCATCGCCCAGCCCTCCTACGTCTCCTACGAGCCCGGCGTCGTCTTCGCGGGCGGCGAACCCCTGCCCGTGCCGACCCGCGCCGAGGACGAGTTCGTCCTCACGCCGGAGGCCCTCCACGAGGCCGGCGCCGACGAGGCCGACCTGCTGGTCTACTGCTACCCGAACAACCCGACGGGCGCGACGATGGACCGCGGGGAACTCGGGGCGGTGGCGTCGTTCTGCCGCGAGCACGACCTCGGCGTGCTGGCCGACGAGATATACGCCGCGCTCACCTACGAGGGCGAGCACACCTCCATCGCGACGCTTCCGGGAATGCGCGAACGGACGGTGGTGTTCAACGGGTTCTCGAAAGCGTACGCGATGACCGGCCTGCGGCTCGGGTACGCGCTCGGTCCCGCCGACCCGATCCGGGCGATGAACCGCGTCCACCAGTACACGATGCTCTCGGCGCCGACGACCGCCCAGTACGCGGCGCTGGAGGCGCTCGACTCCTGCGGGGAGGACGTCGCCGAGATGCGGAGCCAGTACGACCGACGGCGCCGGTTCGTCCTCTCGCGGTTCGAGGAGACGGGCATCGACTGCTTCGAGGCGACCGGCGCGTTCTACGTCTTCCCGGAGGCGCCGTGGCCGGACGCCGGCGAGTTCGCCGAGGCGCTCCTCCAGGCGGAGGGGGTGGCCGTCGTCCCGGGGACGGCGTTCGGCACCGGCGGCGAGGGCCACCTGCGGTGCTCGTACGCGACGGGGCTGGCCGACCTCCGGGAGGCGATGGTCCGGATCGAGCGCTTCATCGAAGATACGGGGGTTTGAGCGGCTTAGGCGTCCAAATTCGACTTTTTCCAAACTGAATCCATCTAAAGGCTTTTTCACCGGTCGTCCGACGTGGTCGGTAATGGCTACCGACGACGCGGACGGCGGCGAGTCCGGTACCGGCCTCGAACCGGACGAGGGTGCCGTCACGACGTCGGCTGCGGACGCGGGGGACGCGGACGTCGGGGACGGGGCCGAACCCGAGGAGCCCGTGGCCGTCGGCGACTACGGCTGGGAGGAGTTCAAGCAGGAGTACTACTACGACGAGCAAGGGAACCCGCCCCGGGACGGCGAGGGGAACGTCGTCGAGTTCGACGCCTCCGAGTACCTCGGCTTCGACCCGAAGATAACGAAGAACGTCTTCGCGGGCCACGACGAACTCGGCCAGCGCCTGAACGAGGTCGTCGACGGGCGGACCGTGGACGTCGACCCCGAGTTCGACGAGGACGCCTTCTTCTCGACGGTCGACGGGACGACCACCGTCTCCAACCGGTACGACATGGAGAAGGCCGTCCCCCTGGAGAAGAAGTCCCACTTCCGGGAGGCCGACCGCTACTGGGTGAACAAGCCCTACGCGTACGTCGTCATCTTCCACTCCGAGAAGGAGAACGAGAAGAAGTACTACCTCATCGAGCCGTACCTCACGTCGGTCGAGGCGGACCTCCGGGAGTTCCTCGCGGGGAAGCTCAAGACCGCCATCAAGTACTCCAGCGACGAGGTGGTCATCGAGGGCGAGGACGACGCCCGTGCCGGGGTCATCGAGCGGGAGGCCCACCGGCTCCTCGACCGGTACGACCTCTACGCGCCCGGGAGCAAGCCGGCGCAGCCCACCGGGTCGATCGAGGGGGAGGGCGGCACCGTCACCGGCGACGCGGCTGGGAACGGGAACGGTTCCGGGGGCGTGATGGGCCAGGTACGGCGGTCGCTGGGGATGGCCGGCTCAGACGGGGATGCCGACGTCGAGACGGAGGCCGGAACGGACCCCCCACCGGCCGTCGGCGCTGGCGGCGGAAACGGCGGCGGCGGGACGCTCGCCCAGGTCAAGCGCTCGCTCGGGATGGGCCGATCCGAGACGTCGGGCGCGGGGCGCCGGACGGACATGATCGTCCGGCCGGAGCCAGCCCTCCTTGAGGAGGACGCCCAGACGCTCACCGCCTACCAGATCGAGAAGCTGCTCTACCTCCTCAAGCGGGACTTCATCGGCTTCGAACGCATCGACGGCATCAAACACGACATCAACGTCGAGGACATCTCCTGTGACGGCTACAACTCGCCGGTGTTCGTCTACCACGGGGACTACGAGCAGATCATCACGAACGTCTACCACGGGAAGGAGGAGCTGGACGACTTCGTGGTGAAGATGGCCCAGCGCTCGGGGAAGGGTATCTCCAAGCGCCAGCCCCAGGTCGACGCCACTCTCCCCGACGGCTCGCGGTCACAGCTCACGCTCGGCAAGGAGGTCTCGGACCACGGCACCAACTACACCATCCGGCAGTTCAAGGACGTCCCGTTCACGCCGATCGACCTCATCAACTGGAACACGTTCTCGCTGGACGAGATGGCCTTTCTGTGGCTCTGTATCGAGAACCACAAGTCGCTCATCTTCGCGGGGGGCACGGCGTCCGGGAAAACCACCTCGCTGAACGCCGTCTCGCTGTTCATCCCCTCGAAGGCGAAGATCGTCTCGATCGAGGACACCCGCGAGGTCGAACTCCCCCAGCGAAACTGGATCGCGAGCGTCACCCGCCCGTCGTTCTCCGACGGGGACAAGGGCGACGTCGACGAGTTCGACCTGCTGGAGGCGGCACTCCGCCAGCGGCCCGAGTACATCGTGATGGGCGAGATCCGCGGCGAGGAGGGGAGAACGCTGTTCCAGGTGATGTCCACCGGCCACACCACGCTGACGACGTTCCACGCCGACTCCGTGGGCGAGGTAATAAAGCGGTTCACGACCGACCCGATCAACGTCTCGAAGACGATGTTCACCGCGCTGGACCTGGTCTCGATCCAGACCTCCACGCGGGTCCAGGGGACCAAGGTCCGCCGGAACAAGTCGCTCACCGAGATCAACCACTACGAGCCGGAGAACGACGAGATCAACGTCCAGGACGTCTACCAGTGGCAGGCCGAGACCGACGAGTTCCTCCAGATGGGCGAGTCCAACACCCTGGAGGAGATCATGTTCGACCGCGGCTGGGGGATCGAGGAGATCAACACGCAGATGTTCGAGCGGAAGGTGGTGCTCGCGTACCTCATCGAGAACGACCTGAACACGTACAGGCAGGTCGCCGCCTCGCTCCAGGCGTTCATAAACGACCCCGAGACGATCCTCACGCTCATCGCGGAGGGGGAACTCGAACGGTCCCTGGAGGATCTGCGGGAGATGGAGTCGGTCTCGATCGACATCGATCCGGAGAAGGAGGAGATGGTCCCCCGGCCGGAACCCAGCGAGGAGGGGCTCGAGGAGGCCCGGGGGATAGCGGCGGCTCGGAGGGCACAGACTCGCTCGACTTCGGCGGGTTCTCGTTCGAGGAGGGGGTCGAGTGAGCCTCGGAACGGGCGAAAGGGGGGTCGGCAACGCGGACGCGCTCAGCGACGCGTTCTACCCCCTCTACCGACGGCTGTTCGACGACGACTCGGACCTCGTCGCCGGCCTCGAGACGAAGCTCGCGGAGGCACGGATGCCACAGACCGTCGAGATCTACCTCTCGCGGTCGCTCGCCGTCGGCGTTCTCGTCGGGGTGGCGCTCTGGCTCCTCGGGAACCTCCTCGGCTGGTTCGTCGTCGAGTTCTTCATCGACGAGCCGCCGATCCTGCTCGGGCTGCCGGTCTCCGAATCGATGCAGGTGACGCTGAACGCGCTGAAGCTCCCCGCGATAATCGTCCTCACGGGCCTGCTGTTCGGATCGATCGGCTTCGGCATGGGCTTTAGCTCGATGATCGCCCGGCCGTACCTGACCGCCAACGCCCGCAAGCGGGAGATCAACGTCCTGCTCTCGGACGCCGTCTCGTTCATGTACGCGCTGTCGGTGGGCGGGCTCAACCAGCTCGAGATCCTCGAGGCGATGGCCAAGGCCGACGACACGTACGGCGAGGTGGCCAAGGAGTTCCAGTCGATCGTCCTCGAGACCCAGTACTTCGACACGGACTACCGCTCCGCGGTCCGCAACCAGGCGATGGAGACCCCCTCCGACGAGCTCTCGCAGTTCCTCACGGACATGCTCTCGATCATCAACTCCGGGGGTGACATGGAGAAGTTCCTGGAGGACCAGAAGGAGAAGCAGATGCGGACCTCGAAACAGGAACAGGAGATGGTCCTCGAGACCCTGGAGCTGTTCGGCGAGATGTTCATGACCCTCTCGCTGTTCCCCCTGCTGTTGATCATCATCCTCGTCATCATGTCGATGCTCGGGGAGGCACAGACGATGCTGCTGTACGGGACGGTCTACGGGCTGATCCCGCTCATCGGCGGGGGGTTCCTCGTGCTCGTCTCGACGGTCGTCCAGGACGAGGTGGGGGACGGCTACCTCGACGCGGACGAGGGGGAGATCGACCTGAGCACGGACGCGGGGAAGATGTTCGACCTGGGTCTCGTCGAGCGCTACACCGGCGAGTACGGCGTCTTCGACCAGATCAAGAGCCGCGAGGGGACCTATGAGATGATGCAGCTCCTCCGGAACCCCCACCACTTCTTCCGGGACTTCCCGCTGGCGGTGCTCGTGCTGACGATGCCGATGACCCTCGTGCTGCTCGGGTTCTCCGCGTTCGCGGGGCTCGCCCCCCTCTCGCTGGACGGCATGATCGCCAACCCGATCCGGGGGACGTTCTTCTGGGTCTACGTCCCCATCTACGCGAACCTCCTGCCCCTGGGGGTGTTCTACGAGTGGAACGTCCGCTCGCGCAACGCCATCACGAAGAACCTCTCGGAGAACCTCCGGAAGCTCTCCTCGGCCAACGCCACCGGGATGACGCTGCTCGAGTCGATCAGGATCGTCTCCGACACGTCGTCGGGGAAGCTCTCCGACGAGTTCGAGAAGATGTACGGGAAGGTCAACTACGGCACCTCGCTGAAGACGGCGCTCCGGGAGTTCAACAACGAGTACCACATCCCGCGGCTCGCACGCACGATCAAGCTCATCTGGAAGGCACAGGAGGCCTCCTCGCAGATCTCGCAGGTGCTGACGACCGCCGCCCAGGCCTCGGAGAACCAGGACGACGTCCTGCGCGACCGCCGGTCGCGGACCCGGATGCAGGTCGTCATCATCATCATGACCTACATCACGCTGCTCGGGGTGATGGCCATCCTGAAGGTGAAGTTCCTGGACGTGATGGCCGGGCTGGCCTCGCAGGCCTCCGGCGGCGGTGGCGGCGCGGGCGGGGGACAGTTCGGCGGGAACGTCGACACGGACCTGCTGACGCTGCTGTTCTTCCACGCCGTCACCCTGCAGGCGCTCATCTCCGGGTTCATCGCGGGCTACATCCGGAACGTCTCGATCCAGGCCGGCGTGAAGTTCGCCGTCGTCCTGCCGACCATCGCGCTGATCGTATTCATGTTCATCTGATATGTCGGGGGGCGAGCCGCTGTCGACGTTCAAGTGCCGGCACTCCGTCCCGGGCTTCGAGGGGACGCGGAACGGGAGACGGGTTCGTCGGGCGACAGGACGACAACCAGTTCGCCGGGCGACAGGACGACAATCAGCTCGTCGGGCGAGAGGACGACAACCATGACCCGAGATCGTCGACGGCCGAACACGGCGGACGAGCGCGGACAGACGACCCTCGACTTCGCGCTCGGCGTGAGCGTCTTCCTGCTCACGGCGATCTTCGTCCTGACGTTCGTGCCGGGGATGCTCGAGCCGTTCGAGGAGAGCACACAGGAGGAGCTCTCGGCGGCCGACCGGATCGCGACCGACCTCATCGAGGAGACGCTGGCGAGCCCCGACCGCCCGCACCTGCTCGACCGGGAGTGTACCGTGATCTTCTTCGAGTCCCGCGAGGACGGCTTCGATCCCGGGGGTGACGACGCCGAGAACGTGGACGGTGACGGGACGTACGCCGAGCCGTTCGGCACCGGGACGTACGCGGGGGACTGCAACTTCCAGGACATCTCGTTCGAGGACCGCCTCGCGCTCTCGAGCAGCACGGGCGCGGACCTGAACGTCCGGGTCCGGCTCGTGCGGGACCTGACGACCGCCAGCGCCGACGACCCGGACAACGGCACCGACGACGACCGGGTGCTCCCGCTCTGCATCGACGACAACAGCGAGGACCGCATCATCGAGGGACACACGCCGTTCGACGGCGGGCAGTGTGACCTGAGGACCGCCAGCGCCGACGACGACGTCCTCTTCGAGATCGGTTCGACGCCCCCCTCCGGTTCGGACTCGGTCCTCGCCGCCCGGCGGTTCGTCCGGATGGAGGGCGAGTTCCACGACGGGACGAACGACGCGACGCTGGTCGTGGAGGTGTGGTAGATGCGGGGCCGACGCGACTATCCCGACGGGGACGGCGGGCACGGCGTAGCGGGCGGGGAGGACCGCGGGCAGGCGTTCGCGCTCGAGGCGGTCGTCGCGTCGCTGGTCCTGCTCGGGGGGCTGGTGTTCGCGCTGCAGGCGACGGCGGTGACCCCCCTGTCGGCCAGCACGTCCAGCCAGCACATCGAGAACCAGCAGGCCGCGACCGCCGAGGGCGTGCTCGCGGCCGCGGCCGAGAACGGTTCGCTCCGGGTCGCGGTGCTCAACTGGAACGCCTCCGGCGAGAAGTTCCACGGCGCGGAGGTGAACCAGAGCTACCACACGAACGATCCGCCGGACAACGACTTCGGGACGCTGCTCTCGCGGGCGTTCGACGGTCGAGGCATCGTGTTCAACGTCTACGTCCGCTACGGCGACGACCGGGACGACGACGGCGTCGTCGAGGGGCGGCGGTCCCAGCGGATGGTCTACCGCGGCGGGCCGACGGACAACGCCGCGGCGGCCTCCCGGGTCGTCACCCTCTACGACGACGACGAACTGCACAACGCGTCGAACGTGCCGAACGGGACGGTCGTCTCGGGGGGGGACTTCTACGCCGACGACATCAGCGCCTCGGGGATCTACAACGTGGTGACCGTGGAGGTGGTCGTGTGGCGCCAGTGAACCGTCCCCGGGACCGGGCACAGCTCATCCTGGTCGGCGGGCTGGTGGTGGCCGTCGGGCTGGTCGCGCTCGCGATCGTGCTGAACTCCGGCATCTACACCCACAACCTCGCCAGCCGGGCCGATCCGACCGCCTCGGAGGCCGTCGGCCACACGGCGGCCGTCCGGGACTCCGTCGGCGGGCTCGTCGAGTACGAGGTGGGTCACAACCCCGACGACACGAGCGAGCAGGTACGGAACGTGACCGACGGTACCTCGAACGTCTCCGCACAGGTCGCCAGGGCCTCCGCGCGGCGGGGCCTGCTGACCAACGCGACGGTCAATGCGACGGTCAACGGGACGACCGTGAACCAGACCGGCGACCGGAACTTCAGCGACACCGCCTCCCCCCCGAACCCGAGCTGGACCGTCGCCACCGACGCCCACGGGGTGCGGGACTTCCGGATGAACGCGACACAGGCGTCGCTCAACGAAACGTCCACGCCGCTCACCGGCAGTGTGTTCAACGTCACGTTCGACTCGGGGGGGAGCGAATTCGTGGTGAGCGTCTACAACGACAGCCATACGACGTCCCTGCTGGTCACCGATACGACGGCCGGCCGGTCGTTCGGCCCGTGTACCGACACGGGCGCACGGACGGTGGTGGACATCACGGAAGCGACGGTGGCCGGCGAGCACTGTGCCGCCCTCGGACGGATCGAGGATCTCCCCCGACCCTACGACGTCGAGTTCGACCAGGCGGACAACGTCACCGGGTCGTACAGCCTCGTTGCCAACACCACGAGCGTTGACGTCGGCTCCCCTGGGGATGCGGGGCCGAGCGAGATGGAGACGCTCTACGCGGTCTGGGTCGAGATCGCCTTCCAGTCACAGCGGGTCGACTACCGGACGAACGTCACGGTCGCGCCGGGTGAGTTCGATGGATAGACCCGCCGTCGACCGCCGCGGGGTCTCGACCACGGTGGGCTACGTGCTGACGCTGTCGATCACGACGCTGCTGGTCGGTGGCCTGCTCGTCGGCCTGGGAGGGTTCGTCGAGGACCAGCGGGAGGGGACCGCCCGGGGCGAGATGCGCGTCGTCGGACAGCAGGTGGCCAGCGACCTCTCCGCGGCCGACCGGCTCGCCAGGGTCGGCACGCCCTCCGAGGTGCGGGTGACCCGACAGCTTCCCCGGTCGATAACGGGATCCACCTACCGGATCGAGATCAGTCCGGGGGCGACCCCGGACGATCCGGTCGACATCGTGCTCCGGACGACGACGCCCGACCTGACCGTCGAGATGTCGGTCCGGACGGAGACGCCGGTCGCCGAAACGACCGTCGGCGGCGGCGACTTCGCCGTCGAACTGAACGGGAGCGGGGAGCTGGAGGTGTCCAGTGCGTAACCCGTCCGGCGACCGGAGCCGTCTCGGCGCGACCGAGGTGCTCGGGTTCGTCCTCGTCTTCTCGCTCGTCGCGTCGACGACCGGGATCGTCTACGTCTACGGGTTCGGCGGGCTCCAGGACGCCCGGGACGCGACCGCCCTGGACAACGCCGAGCGGGCGATGGACGTGTTCGCGGACAACGTCCGGGACATCCACCACCGTGGCGTGCCGAACCGGGCGACCGAGATCAAGCTCTACGACGCCGGGCTCGCCCTCGAGGAGTCGACGGCCTGGCAGGTCAACGTGACCGCCGACGGGAGCACGAACACCTACAGCTACGACGTCGAGCCGCTGGTCTACGCCGGGGACGACACGGAGCTCGTCTACTCGAACGGGGCACTGATACGGGCCGACCGTGACAGCGCCGTGATGCACCGCGAGCCGCCGTTCGTCTTCCGGCGGACCGACGGGGAGAACGTCACCGTCGTCCCCCTCATCGAGACCCGCTCGTCCACCACACAGAACGTGGCCGGGGACTCGACGGTGCTCGTCCGGACGGAACTCGCGATCTCGGGGACGACCGTCGAGCGGGTCGGGGACTACTCGACCACGTCGGACCTGTCGGTGAACCTCACCGTCGAGACGACCCCGGAACGAGCGGTCGTGTGGGAGCGGTACCTCGACGCCGAGATCGCCGAGGCCTACCCCGTGAGCGACACGGACGCCCCGTGCGATATCGTCGGTGACTCCACTACGGTGGCCTGCGAGTTCGAGGTCCAGCGGATCTACGTCAGCGTGTCGCGGATCGACGTCTCGATCGCAGCCTGATACTGTGGGAAACTCCCCGAACACCGTCGCCACCCCGACCCGGCGACGCCCTTCAAACTATGTCCGACAGTATGAGCACCGGGTCCGCGCCGATGACCTGCCTTCCTGATACCTACGACGATCGCAGTGGATGGGAGCGTATCGTACGGGTGAGCGCCGAGAACCGGCACGCCCTCGAGCCCGACGGAGCGTACCTGCCCCGGTGTTCCTCGCGGAGGTACGGACCGCGAACGGCCCCGCTCCCGTCGCGCTCCGGGACCGGGACCTCGGGACGGGCTCGTTGGAGGTGTTCGTGGAGGAACGGCGCGCGAGGGGCCACGCCGCGCGAAGGGGATGTCGGGTACGGCGTCCGCGCGGACGAAGTCGAGACCGACACCGCCGCCCCGGATACGGTCGTTCGCAGTCCCGTACCGACGAGAATCCGACCGGGGGTCGGCGCTTAAACCACGCGCGACCGTAGACGTTGATGTGACCGGTGGGGACGATAGCTCCCGCGCCGACCGCTACGGACGGTCCGACTCCTCTGCCGTTCCTCGATCCCGGTCGGGGTCCCGGCCGCACCCGCCCCGGTCGTACGGTCGTGCGTAACGGTTCACCGGTGACCCCTCGATCCGGCCGGGCGATCACCGGTGACGGACTACGCACGACCGTATCAGTCCTCGACCTCGACCTCGATCCGCGCCGCGGTGGCGTGGAGGTAGGTGGTCCCCCGGCCGTCCCCGGCCTCGTAGAACACGCCGCTCGAGGCGCCCTCGTCCACCGTGTCCGAGCCCATGTCGTCGACACGGAGGTCGAACTCCTCGGGGAGTTCGGCGAAGTAGTGGTTGACGAGCTGATCGGAGACGCGGGTCGTCCCCGGGCTCCCGGTGACGGGCGTGACGGGCTCGCCGGGCGCCGAGTGGCCGTCGAGCGCGTGTGACCCGTCCAGGGTGCCGCTGGGACCGAAGTGTTCGAGGTCGCCCGAGGAGAGCGACTGGTACTCGAGTTCGACGTCGTCGGTCTCGGCGTCGTCGTAGACGCCGTCGCCGTCGTCGTCGACGAAGGTAACCTCAAGGTAGATCTCGTCGTCGCCGTCGCCGTTCAGGTCCTCGCACTCGGCGTCGATCGGCGTGGTGGTCCTCCAGCCGTGGTAGTCGGTGCCGCCGTTCCAGGAGTAGTAGACGGTGAGGTGAGCGGCGGTGCCGGTCGAGCCGTCCGAGCAGTCGTCGCCGCTACCGGCCCTCTCGAGGTGCATCTCGAACTCGTGGGCACCGTCGTCGACGTACATCGACCACTGCAGGTTCGAGAACTTCGCGCTCCCCCGATCGTCGGGTCGGAGTCGGATCGAGAACGCGGTCCGGCCGGGACTGCTCCGTTCGACGCTGTGTGCGCCCGCGGCGCCGTTGACGGTGACGGCGCCGCCTTCGAGGGGCATATCGAACTCGCCGACCTGTGCGAGGGAGACGAGTTCGACGGCGACGACGCCATCGGCGGGGTAGGTGACGTTGCCGTCGGTGCGTTCCTCGAGGTAGGTGCCCCACGCGTCCGCGTACTCGCTCTCGATGCGGACGACGACCGACCCGTTCCGGACGGGGTTCTCGAAGGGGTCGCCGTTTGCGAAGCTCCGGGTGGCGTTGGGGTAGACCGGCCGGGCGCGGAAGTCACCCTTCGAGACGACCGCCCGGGCCGAGCCGGCCGCCGACCCGCTCCCCGTGACCTGCACGATCGGGAGCGTGAGCGTCTGTGCGCGGTAGTGGAACTCGGGCGGGGAGATCATCCGTGCGCCGTCGCCGGGGACTCGCTGCCAGACGCCGCCGCCCTGGTAGGCGACGGTGCGGTCGCCGTTCTCGTAGACGACCGCGCCGAGGGTCTCGTTCTGGATGTACTCGATATCGTCGTTGCCGTCGGCCGCGTCGTCGGTCGGGAACCCGGTCGCGTTCCACCCGATGTCGTCCCCGTCGTCGTCCCGGTCGACGTTGATGATCGAGATGGTGCCGGCGCTCGGCTCGACCCGGTAGGTACCCTCCGCCCGTCCGAGTGCGACGGTCCGGCGGTCGGCGTCGCCGAGCGCGACTCCCACGGCCTCCGAGTCGAACAGCGTCATGGCCTGCTGGGCCCGCTCGACGTCCGAACGGTGTTGGGTCTCCCGCAGCGCGCGGTCCCCGACGGCGAGGACGAAGGTGCTCCCGAGGACGACGAGCGAGACGACGAGCACGACACCGACCGTCGCGTGTCCGCGACCGTCGGGTCGGCGTCGATGCTCCATACGCCGGCATTCCCACCCCGTCACATAATAATATCGGGACGAAGATTTTGGAATTATCCACGGTTCCGGACGGGACGCCGGCGGGCGCCCCGGCGCTCGCACGTCGGGCCCGCGGGGGCGGGTAACGGCTCGGGCATCGGCCGGACCGTGACGGTTCGTGCCGACCCCAGGGGGCCGTCGTAGCCCGTTCCCGTCGAGCACCGCTCCGGTCCGGGTGATCCCCAACCGTTACGACGGTCCCCGTCAGTCCGAGATCTCCACCTCGATCTGGTTGGTGGTGACGTGGAGGTAGGTGACGTACCGGCCGTTCCCCGAGTTGTAGAACGTCCCGCTGGAGGCCTTCTCGTTTGTCGTGTCCGAGTTCTTGTCGTCGACGGTGAGGTCGAACTCCTCGGGGAGCTCGGCGAAGTAGTGGTTGACGAGCTGGTCCGCGACCAGCGTCGTGGGGTCCCCGGGATCGGGGGAGACGGGCTCCCAGTCACCCACCGGGCTGTCCTGGTGTCCGTCGAGGTCGCGGAGGTTGCCGTTGCCCGACGTGCTGAGGTCGCCGTTGGGGTTGAACTGCTCGAGGTCGCCCGAGGAGAGCGACTGGTACTCGAGTTCGACGTCGTCGGTCTCGTCCCCGTCGTCGTAGACGCCGTCGCCGTCGTCGTCGTCGACGAAGGTAGCATCGAGGTAGATCTCGTAATCGCCGTCGCCGTTCAGGTCCTCGCACTCGGCGTCGATGGGGGTGTCGGTCTTCCAGCCGTGGTAGTCGGTGCCGCCGTTCCAGGAGTAGTAGATCGTGAGGTGGGCCTTGACGCCGGTGTCACCGACCGTGCCGCTGGCACAGCCCTCGCCGCTGCCGGCCTTCTTGAGGTGCATCTCGAAGTGATGGTTCCCTTCCTCGGCGTACAGCGACCACTGGAGGTTCGAGAAGTCCGCGCTGTCGGCGTCGTCGGGTCGGAGTCGGATCGAGAACGCCGTCTTCCCCGCGTTGTCCCGTTCGACGCTGTGTGCGCCCGCGGCGCCGTTGACGGTGACGGCGCCGCCTTCGAGGGGCATGTCGAACTCGCCGATCTGTGCGAGGGAGACGAGTTCGACGGCGACGACGCCGTCGGCGGGGTAGGTGACGTTGCCGTCGGTGCGTTCCTCGAAGTAGGTACCCCAGGCATCCGCGTACTCGCTCTCGATGCGGACGATGATCGAGCCGTTCTGGACCGGGTTGAGGAACTGCTCGCCGCCGGCGAGGTCGAACGTCTCGCTGGCGTTGGGGTAGACCGGCCGGGCGCGGAAGTCACCCTTCGAGACGACCGCTTGGGCCGAGCCGGCCGCCGATCCGTCCCCGGTCACCTGCACGACCGGGAGCGTGAGCGTCTGTGCGCGGTAGTGGAACTCGGGCGGGGAGATCATGCGGGAGGCGTCGCCGGGGGACAGCTGCCAGACGCCGCCGCCCTGGTAGGCGATGGTGCGGTCGCCGTTCTCGTAGACGGCCGCGCCGAGCGTCGTGGGTTCGAGGATGTACTCGTCGTCGTTGGCTGCGCCGCCGGCATTGGGGTCGTCGTCCCCGTCGTCGTCGGTCTCGTCGTCGTTCCGGTCGACGTTGATGATCGATATCTCGCCGGCGTCCGGGTCAACCGAGTAGCTCCCCGAGGTCCGTCCGAAGCGGACCGTCTGCCGATCCGATTCGCTCAGCGCGACCTGCGAGGTCTGCGAGTCGAACAGCGTCATGGCCTGCTGGGACCGCTCGATGTCGGACTGCCGTTCGGTGTCGGCCAGCGCGCGGTCCCCCAGCGCGAAGACGACCGTGCTCCCCAGGACGACGAGCGCGATCATGAGCACGACGCCGACCGTGGCCTGACCTGCGGTTCCCTGTCGGTACCGATCCCCTACCTGCCCACCCATGGTTTCGCTTCCCCTCCTCGGAACATAAGCGGCTGTCCCGGCTCAGATCCGGATACGTCCCGACACCCGATGCAGCCGGTCCCACACCGATCCGCGATCGTCCGGTCCTCGCGGACCCGCGACCGTCGTCCTTCCGTCCTCGGATCCGGGCTCCACCCTAGTACGATATATACTGTAATAACGGGTAATAGCCAAGGGTTAACTACGGCAGTAGTGCTACGGGATCACATAATGGAGTCGGACGAACCCCGGACCCTCAAGGACGTGAGCCACACGCCGCCGGACGGCGAACCCGTCCGCGTGTGGGAACGAGGCGGCGAACGAGCGGACCGATAGGTACTGCCGGAGCCCCTTCTCGCGGACAGCCGACCCCGCACGGGCGGCCGCCGGCACGGAGATAGGGTAGCGTTCGGGCGTCTCTACCCACGGACGGGAGTACGCCCTCGACCGGAGTGTGTCATCGGTTCCTGACACTGCCCCAGGACGGTCCGTACGGGTGGGCGGCCCTCGCCCCCGGCCCGGCCCTCGTCCCCGACCGCACGGCGGGCTCGTGGTGTGTCAACGGGTGACGACCGGTGCGTTCATAACCCCCTCTACCGAACGGGGGCGTATGCTCGTCCTCGAGTCAGGCCGACTCGCCGGTCGTGGTCGGCTGGCGCAGACGGCGGCGGCCGTGGCGCTCCTGGTGTTCGCCGTCGCCGCCGCGCTCCTCGGCCGGGGACCGTTCCCGCTGGGACTCGGGCTCGTCCTCGGGCTGTTCGCGATCCTGACGCTGTACGTCCAGTTCGTCCGTCGGCCGACCGGGGTCGACGGCGGCGATTGACACCCGACCCGCGGGAGCGGCGTCGGACCGCTCCCCACGGGGCGGCCTACTTGTGCGTGAACAGGAGCACGTCGTCGTCGTGTGTCGTCACGCAGAGGTCAAGCACCATGCTGAGTTCGAGGCTCGTCAGCTCGTCCTCGCAGACCACGAGGTCGTCGAACGGCTCCTCGCAGGCGGGACAGGCGACCGCGACCGTGTTCTGGTAGGTCTTCACGCCCCCGCCGGACTCCCTGGGCGTGAGCGAGGCGACGAGTTCGTCGAGTTCGCTGTCGTCCATGGGCGAACGTCGGACGCCCCCGTCTTAAGCCTGCACCCGACGCCGCGAGCACCGGCTCCGGGACACCGTCCGACCGGCCCGTGTCTGCCGGTTTCGCGTGTGAAGGTTTCCCCGGGTTTATCCCACCCGCTCGGGTAGCTCGACCGTGGGCTCCCTGACGGTCCTCCGCGATCGCGAGTTCCTCGCCCTCTCGGGGACGGCGTTCGCTCGTGCGCAGGCGTACTCGACGGTCGCCATCGCGCTCGCGCTCTACGCCGACCTCTTCAACACCTCGAGCACGGTCGAGGGCCTGTTCGGCACCGCGTTCGCCCTCGTCCAGCTGCTGGTGGTGCTCCCCATCGGCCGGTACGTCGACACCCACGACGCCAAGCGGGTTCTCCTCGGGGGCCTCCTCGTCAACGTCGTCGTTTTCGGGGGGTACTTCCTCGCCGACTCCGTCGCGGACGTGATCCTCGTCCGGGTCCTCCAGGGGTTCGGGGCGAGCGTCCTGTGGGTGACCGGCTCGACCGTCGTCGGGGAGATCAGTCCCGACGGCGGGCGGGGCCAGTGGCTCGGCACCTACAACCAGGTCGGCGCGTTCTCCTCGCTCGCGGGGGACATGGTGGGCGGCGCGCTGCTGACCCTCTACGGCTTCCAGGAGACGTACGTCGTCCTCGGCGCCGTCACGCTCGGCGCGTCCGTGCTCCTCTACTCCTCGCTCCGGGCGAACCCCGGGGGCCGGACGGACCCGGCTGAGTCGACCGGCCGGGAGACCCTGCGGAACCTCCTCGGGCGGGGAACGGTCCGGGCGCTGGTGACGTTCCGGTTCGGGCTCTCCTTCGGGAAGATGGCCGTCATCACGTTCGTCCCCATCTACGCCCGGACCGGGTTCGGCATGTCCGCGATACTCGTCGGCGTGCTACTGGCGGGCGGGAAGCTCACGAAGGCGCTCACGCAGGGGGTGGTCGGCGGCTACACGGACCGGGTCGGCTCGAAGCACTACTTCGTCGCCGGGGGCGCGCTGGTCTACGTCCTCGGGACGTCGATGATCCCGTTCGCCGAGTTCGCGGGCCTCCTGTTCCCGACGGTGGCCGTCCCGCTCGCGGGCCTCCCCGGGCTCTCCGGGAGCGTGACGCTGGTGCCCGCGTTCTTCCTGCTGTTCCTCGCCTACGGGATCTGCGGCGTCGGCGACTCCCTCCGGCTGCCCGCGAGCATGGCGCTGTTCGTCGAGGAGGGCGAACAGTTCGAGGCGGTCGCGGGCAGCCTCTCGCTGCGCTCGATCGGCTGGAAGGTCGGGCAGGTCGTCGGCCCGCTGCTGATCGGCGTGGTCTGGGACGCGACCGGCGTGTTCACCGCGTTCGCCATCGCCGCCGGCGCGATACTCGCCGCGACGCTCGCGTTCGTCCGGCTCTACGGGACCGCCTGGACCGGGACCTCGCCGGTCTCCGCGGACTGATACTGTCAGACACAAGCCCATGAACGACATCGCCCTACCCTGGTGGCGATGATGTTCAGGTAGTTATGTCCGACAGTATGAGCAGGAGGGCGCAACGCTTTTTATTATACTTCCACGATCTGCCGGACACGGTGAACAGGAGCTCCGGGTCGAGTCCGCCCGCCGCGTAACGGACGCGGCCGAGGGTTCGGCCGGCCCGCCGACTGTGGGCGCCCTGGCGGCCCGACCGGAACCGCGATCGGTCGGGGCTCCGACGGGGGGTCGCGCTGTTCGGCGTCCGGTTCGCGCGCCGTTCACCCCCGCGTGAGCCGTTGTTCGCGTCTCACTCGTCGGTAGCGGCGCAGGCCGTCCCGTTCTCGATCGCTACCAGCTGCCGAATCCACGCACATGCCCGACACGCGGCCGACCCGACCACAGCGCGACCAGTCGCATCGCCAGGGGACCGACCGACCCGACCGGCACGACCGCCGACGGTGGAATCGTCGGATGTCCGAGTATCGGTCCCGACGACGCCCCGACGGCGACCGGGAGGTGGGACACCGATGAGACACGCTCCCTACCGCCTCTCGCTCGAGTCGAACGTCCCGGAGGGGCCGGGAACGTACCGGTTCGAGACGGCCGACGGCGTCGCATCGAAGCGCTCGTTTCGGACCGCCGAACTCCTTCTGCTGGAGGGGCTCTGGGAGGTCGACCTCGGCCGCCTCCTCTGTGTCGAGGCGAACTACGGCGTCGTCGGGACCGTCCTTTCGGTTCGGGCCGACGCGGTCCACACGACAGAGTCGAGCGCGCGTGCGGCGCGGCTCTGCGAGCGGAACGCCCGCGAGAACGGCGCCGACGTGTCGGTCGACCTCGTCGCCGACCTCGCGACGCTCGACCGCCGGTTCGATACCGTCGCGTACGCCCCGAAGCCGTACACCGCCGTATCGATCGGGAAACGACGGCTCGTCGACGCGCTCTCGCTGTTGCGCCCGGACGGGCGTCTCTACCTCGCGGGTTCGGAGCGGGCCGGCCTCGCCCGCTACCGGGACTGCCTCCGGGAGGTCGGCGCGACCGTCGAGGGGCTTCGGGAGGACGACGGCTGTCGACTGCTCGCGGCGACCCGTCCGCGTGCGTTCGATCCACCGTCGTACGTCTCGACGCGACGGATACGGTCCACCGTCGACGGCGTCGACCTCTCGCTCCGGTCGGTCCCGGGGCTGTTCTCGGCCTCCGGGCTCGATCGTGGCACCCGACTGCTCCTGGAATCGGCCTCGCTCGGGGACGGCGAACGGGTTCTCGACCTCTGCTGTGGGTACGGCCCGATCGGCGCGTACGCCGGCCGGATCGCCGACTGTGACGTCTGGCTGAGCGACGACGACCGGGTCGCGACGAAGTGTGCCGAGTGTGGTCTCCGGGCGTCGGGCGTCGAGGGAACCGTCGTCACTGCGGACTGCCTCGAGGGGGTCGCCGACCGGACGTTCGACGCAGTGCTCTGCAATCCCCCGACTCACGCCGGCGGGGCCGTCCTCGCCGAACTGCTCGACGGGACACGCGACGTTCTCGCCCCCGGCGGCCGATTGAACGTGGTCCACCACCGAGCGCTGGACCTCGACGAGCACCTCGCCCGCTACGGCGACGTCGAGACCCTCGGGGCGGGAGCGGAGCACGTCGTCCTGAGCGCGAGCCGGTAGGGACGAACGGGGCCCCGGGACGCCGGCCTCCGGTGGACGTTATATCGCGTGCGGGCCCGAAACCACGCGCGAGACCCGTCCTCGACGGTTCGAGCGCCTCGCCATCCGCGTCGTCACGGTGCTGGTCCTCGGTGCGGTCGGACCTGCGGCGGCGGCCTCCGGGGGGTTGACCGACGCTCCCTCGCGCCCTACGCCGCGATGTGGGTCCGACACTCCTGTTCGTGACGTTCGTCGACCGCGTCCGGGCCGATCCGTCGGGGGTCCGTGTCGAACCCCGCGGGTGTGGTAGCCCGCGCCGGTCGGCTACGCCCGGCGCTCCACGACCAGGTCCCGATCGCGTGCCAGCCGTGCGGCACCGACCGTCGCGAGGTGGTAGGCCTCGCCGAGTTCGGCCTCGACGACGAGGTCCTCGAACCCGCCGATGACGGCGACGTCCGAGACGAGGTCGGCGATCGAGTGGACGACGCCCTCCCGCGGCGAGTCGGTGAGGAACGGCGTCGTCGCGGCGGCGACGCGGTCGACCAGTTCCGGGTCGGTGGCGTGGACCGTCGAGAGCCGGCCCGCCGTCGGCTCGACGACGAGCCAGGGGCCGTCGGCTCCCGGCACCGACGGCTCGCCGACCACGCCGGCAGCCCGGACGCCGTCGACCACCGCGGGGTTCGGCAGCCCCTCCGGGCTCCCGACGACACGCGAGGGGGCGTCCCCGCGGGCGTAGCAGAAGCGGTGCTCCGGCCGCGCGAACGACCACTCCGTCTCGATCCCGGTGACCTCCGCGGCGGTGACGCCGCAGAGCCCGAGCGGCGCGAGCGCGTGCTCGACGACGAACGAGCGCCGCCCGTCGCCCCCGAGGAGGTCGACCCGGACGTCGGCCTTTCGGACGGCCTCGACGGTCGCGGGCGTCCCGTTGACCCGGATGCCGGGCTCCTCCGCCGGCTCGACGGCCACCGACTCCGCCTCGAACGGCTCGGCGACCGTCCGCATCAGCCACCCCCGTACCGCGCGGCCGTCCCGCGGAGCAGCGACCGGCAGCGCTCGTACGCCTCCTCGCCGAACACCCCCGCGCCGGGCCGGCCGGTCCCGAGTGCCAGTTTCGACGCCGTCGGCAGGTCGGAGAACGCGGTCGGCCCGCCGTACCACTCGTACTCCCAGTCGCCGACGGCCCGCCCGGCGGCGGCCTCCGCGGCCCGCAACAGCGACGACGGCGGGTCCCCCCGGGCGAGTCCGACGACCGCCTCGTAGCGCGCCCCGCGGACACACGACAGGTCGGAGACGAGCCCCTCGACGGCGTCCGCCGTGGTGTCGGGGGTCGTCGAGACGTCGAACCGGACCGTGGTCCCGTCCCCGTCCGCGTCGACCCCGGCGAGCGAGAGCGTGGTCATCCCCCGGGTGAACACGCCCTCCGTGTCGCGCTCGACGGGGTAGTGCTCGTGGTCGGGACGGACCGCGTCGACGACCTCGGCGAGCGCGTCCCCGGTCGCACGGAGCCCCGCGTCGACGCCTGCGGGGGGTGCGGTCAGGTCGACGGTGAGCTCCCCGTGCCCGGCGTGGACCGTCGAGAGCCGGCCCGCCGTCGGCTCGACGACGAGCCAGGGGCCGTCGGCTCCCGGCACCGACGGCTCGGGGTGGTGGAGACAGGCCCCGCCGGTTCCGCCCTCCGGGTCCACGCCCCCGACCGCCTCGACGGCGGCGACCGCGGCCCCGAGCCGACCCAGGTCGCCCGCGTTCGGCCCCTCGTAGCCGCCGTCCCCGAGTCCGACCGTCGCGGGATCGAACCCGCCGTCGACCGGCGCGACGTGGACGTTCACCGCCGCCGGGTCGGCCCGCAGGTCCGCCGTCCGTCCGGTCAGGTCGGCGGCCCGGTCGGGAACCGTCCCGGGGTCCGGCAGGCCTCCGCTCATCCCTCGAGGGTGCCCATCAGGTCGGCCGTCGCGGTGGCCATCACCGTCGCCGCCGTCCTGACTTCCTCGAGGGGGACGTACTCGTCGGCCACGTGGGCCTGGTCGAGCAGCCCCGGCCCGTAGACGATGCACTCCTCGATGCCGGCGTCGTTGACGACGAACCGCTGATCGTCGGACCCCGGCGAGAGCACCACCCCGGGGTCGTCGTAGAACGCCCCGATGTGTTCGAGGTACGTCCGCGCGACCCGGCAGTCCTCGGGGGCCGCGGTCGGCTCGGCGAACATGATCTCCTCGTACTCGACCCCGACGCCCGTTGCCTCCCGGCTCTCGGCCATCAGCTCGCGCACCTCCCTGCGGGCGTCCGCGACGTCCTCCTCGGGGACGAGCACGCGGTAGAACGTCGCGGTACACCGGTCGGGAACGACGTTCTCGGAGTAGCCGGCGTCGATCATCGTCGCCGAGATATCCGCCCGCTTGGACTCCTCTGGCGTCACCGGGAGGTCGGTCCTCCGGTCGTGGAGCTCCTCGCGGTACCCGCCCACCCGGGTCAGGAAGTCGTTCATCGCCATGACGGCGTTCTCGCCGTCGTGGGCCATGCAGCCGTGGGCCTGCGCGCCGTGCGTGACGACGCGGAACTTCAGAACGCCGCGGTGGCCGAGGCAGATCCGTGAGGAGTCGAAACACTCCGTGTAGACGCAGTAGTCCGTGTTCGACCGCGAGACGTACCCCTCCTCGACGAGGTGGCCGAGGCCGGTGAACCCGCCGGTCTCCTCGTCGCAGGTCATGCTCTGCGTGACGGTGCCGTCGATAGCCCCGACCGCCGAGAGCGCCTCGGCGGCGAACAGGCTCGCGGCGATGCCCGACTTCATGTCGCTCGCCCCGCGGCCGTAGAGCCGGCCGTCCTCCACGACGGGGTCGTAGGGGTCGTGGGTCCAGTCCTCTCCCGCCGGAACGACGTCGAAGTGGCCGGTGAAGTGGACGTGCGGGCCGCCGCCACTACCGTCGCCACCGCCACCGTCGTCGCTGCTCTCACTATCCGCACCCTTCCGCCCGAGGACGCTCTCGCGGTCGTGTTCGGTCCGCCCGGGGTAGTGTTCGGCGACGACGTCCTCGGGGATCGGTACCCGTTCGACGTCGTAGCCGAACCCGTCCATCGCGTCGGCGAGGAACTCGACCGAGTCCGCGTACCGCCTGCCGGGCGGGTTCTCGGCGTCGATGGCGACGAACGCCCGGAGGAACTCGAGCATCTCGTCCTCGCGGTCGGCGACGGCCTCGACGATAGCCTCGCGGCTCACCGCCGTCATCAGATGTCCCGCCCCCCATCGACTTCCAGTGCCGTTCCGGTGATCATCGAGGCGCCGTCGCCCGCGAGGAAGACCGCCGCCTCCGCGACGTCCTCGGGCTGGCAGAGCCGCCCGAGCGGGATGGTCTCGGCGATCCCCTCCAGCGTGAGGTCGCCGCCCGCGAACTCCGGGAGCATGTCCGTGTCCGTGGCCACGGGGCAGATGGCGTTCACGCGGACCCCGTCATCGGCGAGTTCGAACGCCAGCTGTTTCGTGAGGGTGATCATCCCGCCCTTCGATGCGGCGTAGGCCGACAGCCCCGTCCGGGGCCGGATGCCGGCGGTCGAAGCGGTGTTGAGGATCACCCCGCCCCCCTCGTGGTCGCTCTCCCGGAGGTGCGGGACGGCGGACTTCGCGCCGAGGAACGCGCTCTTGAGGTTCACGTCCAGCACCCGATCCCACGTCGCCTCCTCCACGTCCTCGACCGGCGTGGACTCCTGGGGGATGCCCGCGTTGTTGTGGAGCACGTCGAGGCCGCCGAACGTGTCGACCGTCCCCTCGACGAACCCCTCGACAGCCGCCGGGTCGGAGACGTCGGCCTCGATGGCGATAGCCGTCCCGCCGTCGTCGGCGATCAGGTCGGCGGTCTCCCCGGCCGCCTCGCCGTCCACGTCGACGGCGGCCACCGACGCGCCGCGCTCGGCGAACAGCCGCGCCGTCGCCCGTCCCATCCCAGCGCCGGCGCCCGTCACCGCGACCGCCGCGTCCGCCAGTGACATGATCGGACCTGCCATGGGAGGGCAATCAAAGTTCCGGCGGTCGGTAGACCGACGGGCCCGTCACGACGGTTACCGGTCGTCGGGGCGAACGCGCCGAGGGAAACCGCCAGGGCCAGTTCGTCGGCCGGTCAGCCCCTCATACGGTCGTGCGTAACGATGTACCGGCGATCGCCCGGCCGGGATCGGCGATCATCGGTAACGGACGACGCACGACCGTATCAGAGAGGCCGACGACGCCCCTCGTCCGACGGCGGGCGTGTAACCCCTGGACCCGTTCCCGTGTCGGATGCTCGACTGGTCGTCCCCGGCGAACCCGTCCCCGGCGACCCGACGCCGACGAGCCGCTCCGACTGGTGTACACGCCGTCTCCCGCGAAGGCAGCCGCCTGCGGGGAAGCTTTAATGGCCTCTCTCCCGACGGGGACCCATGGCAGACGAGGATTTCACCGGACGGCGGATAGACCGACGCTCGATACTCCGCTACGCGGGCGTCGGCTCGGCGGGCGTGCTCGCCGGATGTACGGGCGGTGGAGGCGATGGCGGCGACGGTGGAGGCGACGGCGGCGACGGCGGTGGCGATGGGGGTGACGGCGGCGGGTCGGACACCACCGCCTCGCCGACGCAGGCCGAGGAGACGGGGACGCCCTCGCCGCGATCCGGTGGCGAACTCACGGTCGGGTTCGAGGCGGAACTGACCGGTCTCGACCCGCACAAGACCTCGAGCGTCGTCTCCTGGGTGGTGGTCTACAACGTCGCCGAGGGGCTGGTCACGTTCGAGGACGGCCAGCCGGTCGGGCGGCTCGCGGAGGGCTGGGAGATCAGCGACGACGGCCTCGAGTACACGTTCGCGCTGAAGGAGGGCGTGACCTTCCACCCGCCGGTCGACCGGGAGATGGTCGCCGAGGACGTCGTCTACTCCTTCGAGCGGATGAACCAGGAGGAGGCGATGGGCGGCGATCTCGCCGCGATGGAGTCGGTCGAGGCCGTCGACGACTACACGGTGCGGTTCACCCTCTCGGAGTCGTTCGCGCCGTTCCTGAACTTCCTCGGGCGGGTGCCGTGGGTCGTCGTTCCGGAGGAGGCCGTCGAGGACCAGGGCGGGGAACTCGGGGACTTCCAGGAGCCGGTCGGCACGGGGCCGTTCCAGTTCGACGAGTACCAGTCGGGGAACTTCCTCCGGATGACCGCATTCGAGGACTACCGCGAGGACCTCCCGTACCTGGACGCGGTGCGGGTGCGACCGGTTCCGGACGCGGACTCGCGGGTCGCGGCGCTCCGGTCGGGGGACATCGACCTCGCGCGGGCGGTCCCGGGGCAGGCCGCCGAGTCCGTCCGCGGGGACGCGAACACCTCCCTGTTGCGACAGGAGGCGACGGGATGGGGACAGATACACATCAACTGCAGCGTCGAGCCGTGGGACGACCCCGCGGTGCGGCGGGCGGTGGCGCACGTCGTCGATCGGGGCGCCATCGTCGAGGCCGGGGTGTTCGGGTTCGGCACATCCGCCTGGCAGCCCTACCCCGAGGAGAGCATCTGGCACTTCGACCTCGGCGACTCGAGGCGTACCCGGGACATCGAGGAGGCCCAGCGGATCCTCGACGAGGCCGGCAACCCCCTCGAGGGACGGACGCTCACGTTCAAGACCAACACCCGGTACCAGATCATGGAGTCGACCGCGGACCTGGTCATCGCACAGCTCCGCGAGGCGGGCATCGACGCCGAGACGGAGGTGCTGGAGTGGGGGACACAGCTCTCGGACTTCGTCAACGGGAACTTCGGCGCGATGGCGTTCTCCGTCCCGTTCAAGATCGACCCCGACCGCCACTACTACGGGTTCGTCCACCCGGACTCGAACCAGTGGAACAAGTACGGCGAGGAGCAGCCCGACGCGGAACGGATGTACGAGCTGGTCGCTGAGGGCCGCACGGAGACCGACCAGGACGCGCGGGTGGAGATCTACACCGAGTTCCAGAAGCTCGTCAACGAGAACGTCCCGTGGATCTCGATCGCCCGGACGGACGACCTGGTCGGCCAGCGGAAGTCGGTGAAGGGCTACCAGTCCTGGCTGCTGCCGTACACCAGGTACTGGACGATGTGGAAGGACGAGTGACGCCCCGCGCCGCGGCCGCACGGCGGGCCGCCGGCCGGCGCGAGCGACGACGCCGGTCACGATGACGACGTCGCTCCGGGAGTACGCGCTCAGGCGGCTGCTCTGGGCGGTTCCCGTCCTGGCGCTGGTGACGTTCATCGTGTTCGGGCTCGTCCGGCTGGTCCCGGGCGGGCCGGCGGTCGTGATGCTCGGGGCCGACGCCAGCCCCGAGCAGTTGGCGGCCGTCCGGGCCGAACTGGGGCTGAACCAGCCCGTTTACGTCCAGTACGTCGACTACGTCACCGACGTCCTCCGGGGCGACTTCGGCCGCTCGTACGTGAACGACCAGGAGGTGAGCGCGGCCATCGCCGCGCGGCTCCCGACGACGCTGTTCGTCACGCTGGCGGGGTTCGTCGTCTCGCTGTCGGTCGCCATCCCGGCCGGCACGTTCAGCGCGGTCAAGCGCGGGACCAAGTGGGACGGCCTCGGGCTGACGTTCGGGCTGCTCGGCGTCTCGATACCGAACTTCTGGCTCGGTATCGTCCTCCTCCTGGCCTTCGGGGTGACCTACGACGTCTTCCCCGTCGCGGGCTACGTCTCCCCGCTGGAGGACCCCGTCGAGGGGTTGCGGTACCTCGTGCTCCCGGGGATCACGCTCGGGACGGCGATGGCGGCCATCGTCACCCGGATGCTCCGGTCCGAGCTGTTAGAGGAACTCCAGCAGGACTACCTCGACGCGGTCCGGATGAAGGGCGTGAGCGAGACGCGGACGCTCGTCCACGCGATGAAGAACGCGTTCATCCCCGTCGTCACGGTGATCGGGATGCAGTTCGGCTACCTGCTCGGGGGGAGCATCATCATCGAGGTGGTGTTCTCCATCCCCGGGATGGGCCGGCTGCTCGTCAACGCCATCACGAGCCGGGACTACATCACCCTCCAGGGGATCGTGATCGTCTACACGACGTTCTTCGTCGTCGTGAACCTCGTCGTCGACCTGACGTACTTCTACCTCAACCCGAGGCTGAGGGGGCAGTGATGCGGGGGGACGAGGACACCGGGATCGACGCCGGGCCCGGACCCGAAACCGACGGCGGGACGGCGACCGGGTCGGGACCGGAGGCCGGCACGGGACCGGCCGGCGACCCGGCCGCCGACCGCTCGCAGCGACCGGCCGTGCGCCGGACGCGCCGGTTCGTCCGCCGGTTCCGCCGCAACCGGCTCGCCACGGTCGGCCTGCTGATACTCGCGGCCTTCCTCGTGATCGCGCTGTTCCCGGGACAGGTCGCCACACAGCCCTACGATCGGACGGACGTCCCGAACCGGCTGGAGGGGCCGAGCCTCGAGAACCCGATGGGGACCGACCGGTACGGGCGGGACGTCCTCTCGCGGGTGGTGTTCGGCGCCCGCATCGCGTTCCAGGTGGCCGTGCTGACCCCGCTGGTCGCGATGGCGGTCGGGGTCCCGATCGGCCTTCTCGCGGGCTACTACGGTGGCCTGCTCGACGACGCGCTCATGCGGGTGATGGACTCGATCTTCGCGTTCCCGACGATCCTGCTGGGGCTGACGCTCGTGGCGGTGTTCGGCCAGTCGCTGACGAACATCGTCCTCGCGCTCGGGATCGTGTTCATCCCGCAGTTCGCGCGCATCACCCGCGGGAGCGCCCTCTCGGTCGCGAAGGAGAACCACGTGAAGGTGGCCCGCTCGCTGGGGGCCTCCGACGCCCGGATACTCGCGCTGCACGTCTTCCCGTTCTGCCTCTCGGCGATCCTCGTCCAGGCGACGATAACGGCGGCGCTCGCCATCATCCTCGAGTCGTCGCTGTCGTTCCTGGGCGTCGGGGTGCCGCCGCCGCGACCCTCCTGGGGCGGGATGCTCCGGGTCGGCAAGGGGTTCGTGGGCAGCGGCGAGTGGTGGTACAGCGTCTTCCCCGGGCTGGCGATCGTCCTCTCGGTCCTGGGGTTCAACCTCCTCGGGGACGGACTCAGGAGCGTACTCGATCCGCGGACCGACCCCGACAGGTGACGATGAACGAACGAGAACCGACCGCCCGCCGACGGACGGGGGCGGACGGAACGGCGCGGTGACGGACGGGGCGGGAGCGGCCGGCGAGCCGCTGCTGTCGGTCGAGAACCTGACGACCCGGTTCTACACCGACCGGGTGATCTCGGCGGTCGACGGGGTTTCCTACGACGTCCGGGCCGGGGAGACGCTCGGCATCGTCGGCGAGTCCGGGTCGGGCAAGTCCGTCTCCGTGCGGTCGCTCGTCGGGCTGATCGAGGAGCCGGGCCGCATCGACGAGGGCTCGGTCCGGTGGAAGGGCGAGGACCTCGTCGGCGCCGGGAAGCGGAAACTCCGGTCGGTCCGCGGCGCGGGGATCGGCATGGTGTTCCAGAACGCGAAGGCGGCGCTGGACCCGACCTACACGGTCGGCGAGCAGGTGATCGAGGCGGTCCGGGCCCACAGGGACCTCTCGAAGCGGGCCGCCCGCGAGGAGGCACGGGAGCTGCTGGCCGAGGTGGGGCTCCCCGATCCCGAATCCAATCTCGACGCCTACCCCCACGAGTACTCGGGCGGGATGGCCCAGCGAGCGATGATCGCGATGTCGATCGCCGGCGAGCCCGAACTCCTGATCGCCGACGAGCCCACGACGGGGCTGGACGCCTCGATCCAGGCGGGGATCATCGACCTGTTCCGCCGGCTCATCCGCGAGCGGGACATGGCGCTGATCCTCATCAGCCACGACCTCGGGGTCGTCTCGCAGGTCTGCGAGCGGATCATGGTGATGTACGCCGGGCGGATCATCGAGCGCGGCACCCGGCGACAGATCCTCGAGGAGCCGCGGCACCCCTACACGCGGTCGTTCCTCGAGAGCATCCCCGACGTCGACCGGCGGAAGGAGCTCTCCTCCATTCCGGGGTCGCCGCCGAACCTCGGGGCGCCGCCCCCGGGCTGTCGGTTCCACCCGCGGTGTCCGGTCGCCGACGCGGGGCTCTGTGACGCCGAGCGGCCGCCGTCGGTCGACTTCGGCGACGGCCACGTCGCGACCTGTCACGCCTACACCGACGGCTACGCCGGCGAGGCCGACTACGACGCCGACGGGGTCGTGCAGGGGTACGAGGTGACGCGATGAGCCGCGAGGACGGTTCCCGGGCCGACGGATCCCTGGTCGACGGCACGCGGCGGGGGCCGGCGGGAGAGCCGGGTCGGGACGGTATCGAACCGCTCCTCTCGGTCCGGGATCTCAGGAAGTACTACCCGGTGACCTCGGGGGTGCTCGGCCGGCGGACGGGGGACGTGAAGGCCGTCGACGGGGTGAGCTTCGAGCTCTACCCGGGCGAGACGCTCGCGGTGGTCGGGGAGTCGGGCTGCGGGAAGTCGACGATGGCGGAGACGCTCATCGGGCTGACCGGGGCGACCGGCGGGGAGGTGCGGTTCCGCGGCGAGCCCCTCACGGAGCGCTCCGACCGGACCGTCCGCCGGGAGGTCCAGATGGTGTTCCAGGACCCGTTCTCGACGCTGAACGAGCGGATGACCGTCGGGCGCATCGTTGCCGAGCCGCTGGTCATCCACGACGAACGCGCGGAGGACCGCGAGGCGTACGTCCGGGACCTGCTCGACACCGTGGGGCTCGACTCGGCCCAGTACTACCGCGCGTTCCCGCACGAGCTCTCGGGCGGGCAGCGACAGCGGGTGGGCGTCGCGCGGGCGCTCGCGCTCAACCCCTCGCTGGTCGTCGCCGACGAGCCCGTCTCGGCACTGGACGTCTCCATCCAGGCACAGATACTCGAACTGCTCGAGGGGCTCCAGGCGGAGTTCGGGCTCACCTACCTCGTCATCACCCACGACATGAGCGTAGTCAGACAGATCGCCGACCGCGTGGCCGTGATGTACCTCGGACGGATCGTCGAACTCGGCGGCGTCGACGAGGTGTTCGACGACCCCAAGCACCCCTACACGGAGTCGCTGCTGTCGAGCATCCCTCGGGTGACTGCCGACCCGTCGACGGACCGGCGGATACGCCTCGAGGGGTCGCCGCCGGACCCGGCGCACCCACCGAGCGGCTGTAACTTCCACCCGCGGTGTCACCTGTACGAGAGCCTGTCCGGGGACGAACGCGCCCGCTGCGAGCGCGAGGACCCAGAGAGCGAGGAGAAGGGGGGGCGGTGTCTCGCCTGTCACTTCCGACCGGAGTCGTGATCGACCCGTGAGCACGCCATGAGCGGCCGATCCGACAGACCGACGAGCGAGAGTGCGAACCCGTCGACGGAGGGGCGTTCCGGCCGGTCGGCGGAGCGGGGGCTCGACCGCCCGGCGGGGGGGAAGCGGTCGTGAGCGGCCGGCGGACGGAGGGGACCGGTCGGGGGGTCGTCGCCCTCGACAACTCGGGGACGGTGAGCGACGTCCTCGTCGAGACGGTCGGGTTCCTCGAGGACGAGGAGTTCGAGGGGCCGGTCCCGACCGTCCGGGTCGACCGGCCCGTGGCGCTGGTCAACGTCGCGCTGGACGACCTCGTAGTGCTCGACACCGACGAGCCGCTCGCGGCGCGGCGGTCCTCGCGGCGACGGACGTGCCGATCCACCTCGCGCTCTCGAACGTCGAGACGACGGAGGCCGAGGTCCGCCGGGCGACCCTCGCCGACGACCCCGCGCCCGCGCGGCCGCTGTTCGAGGCCGCCCGCCGGCTCCGGGGACGGGTCGCCGACGAGTACGGGGGCGAGGGCCCCCCCGTCGGGATCCAGCTGGTCGTCGAACTGGATCCCGGGTCGATACATCGCGGGTTCGCGTACGCCTCGGTCCCCCGTGCCGACGCCGCGTCCGCCGTCGAGGCCATCCGCGAGCGGGGGTTCGACGTCCACCTCGTCTCGGGGGACGCGGCGCGGGTCCTCGAATCGGTCGCCGCGCGGATCGGCGTCCCCGTCGAGAACGTCCATCCGTACCAGTCGCCGGACGGGAAGGCGGAGACGGTCTCGGCGCTCCGGGAACGCAACGGGGGACCGGTCGTGATGGTCGGGGACTACGTCAACGACCGCCTCGCCTTCGAGCGGGCCGACCGCGCCGTGTTGCTCTGCACCGGGACCGAGCCCGACGCCGACCTCGCCCGCCGGGTCGACGCGGTCGCCGGGTCGCTCTCGGAGGTCGTCGCGGGACTGTGACGGCGAGTCGTCACCGGATCCGACGGGGAGCCCTGCCCCGACCGTGACGGCGGGTTCCTCGAGCGAACGACTATTACCGGGCGGGGGTGTAGTCCCCGCCAGCAGACGGGGCCGAGGCAGTCCCCGGACCCTCCGAACCGGCCGAACCCGCGGGACCGCTCCCGCGGCTACGCGGTCTCCCGAGGGGGGCGAACGGGACGTCCGGGCCGGACCCGACGGAGCACGCACACCATGAACGGACAACGCATCGAGACGGTGACGGTCGTCGGCGGTGGCGACGCCGGGCTGATCTCGGCGCTGACGCTCGACTCGGTGGTTCCCGACCTCGCGGTCACCGTCGTCGACGACTTCGACGAGGGGATACCGGAGGTCGGCAAGAGCACCATCTCGTACATCCAGAACACGTTCCACAACGTCCTGGACATCGAGAAGGCGCGGTTCGTCTCCGAGGTGAGGCCGGTGTGGAAGGCGTCGGTCTACTTCACGGACTGGTGCGGTCGGGGCCCGTTCCACGTCCCGTTCGACGACCTGACGCTCCCGCCCTCGGAGCCGGGCCGCCGCCGGTTCGAGGAGCTCTACCACCGCTACGAGACGGGGAACTACCGGACGCTGGGCGTCGAAATCGCGGAACGGGGGACCTCCCCGTTCGTCGAGATCCGGCCGAACGGCTTCTTCCGGAGCTACGACCACGTCGCCTACCAGTTCAGCACGGGCCGACTCAACGAGTTCCTCCGGACGGTCTGTCGCGAGCGCGGGATCGATCTGGTCGACGACGAGGTGGTCGAGGTGGGGGTCGAGGACGGGCGGATCGAGCGGGTCGCGGGCGAGGAGCGGGCCTACGACGCGGACCTCTACCTCGACGCGACGGGGTTCGAGCGCCTGCTGATGCGGAACCTCGACAACCCGTTCGAGTCGTTCGACCTCCCGCTCGACGCCGCGCTCGTCGCGAAGGCCGACCTCGACCTCTCGGAGGTCGTGCCCGCGACGGTCGTCGACTCGGGCGAGTACGGCTGGTTCTGGCAGATAGACACGTGGGACTGGCGGGACATGGGCTACGTCTACTCCTCCGAGCACGCCTCCCGGGAGGCGGCGCTCGCGGAGTTCGCCGAGACCCGCGAGGCGGACATCGCCGAGGAGGACGTCGTCCAGTACCGCTTCGACTCGGGACACTACGGGAAGGCCTGGGTCGGCAACTGCGTGGCGGTCGGGAACGCGCTGGGGTTCGTCGAGCCGCTCCAGTCGACCGCGCTGACGCTCAACGCCATCCTCACGGAGAAGCTCTCGGAGCTCGTGGCTGACCACGACGGCATCGACCACCGGGGGGTCCGGCGGCTCTACAACGACTACGCCCGGAGCAAGTGGGAGAACGTCTACGACTTCATCAGCGTCCACTACCGGTACGCCGACGGGGAGAGCGAGTTCTGGGAGGACGTGCGGCGGGTCAACGACCGGGACCGCCTGTCGAAGTACGTCGGACCGTACCGCGAGAACGGCTTCAACTCGCACGACGAACTCGACAACAAGCACGGAGCGAACCCCCGGATCTTCAACCAGTACATCTTCTACCGCCTGCTCCGGAGCCTCGGCGTGGAGTCGGAGTTCTACGAGGGGATCGACGTCGAGGTGAGCCCGGAGGTGCAGGCGGCCGTCGAACGGGAGACCGAGCAGATCCGATCGGACGCCGAGCGCCACCTCTCATACGAGGAGGTGTACGGGAGCGGCGTGTTCGACTGAGACGGTCGCCCGTAACGATTTGCCGTCGATCACCCGGACGAAGGTCGGTCATCGCCGGTAAGAGACTACGGACGACCGTATGAGCGGCCTCGGATAGCGCCGGCGCTATCGCCCCGTGCCGCGCGGTCCCCGTCGACCGCCGGGGATCAGTCGGCCAGCGAGCAGGTCGTACAGTAGTGGTAGGTTTCCGTCGACGATGTCCGTTGAGACGGCGTGGAGGAAGTGCGACCGTCGTTCGGTTCGCTTCCGGTCGAGACGCTCGGCCTCGGCGGAGGACGGATCGTCGCACTTAGCCCGCTCTTTCTGGAACCAGTATTCGTCCTCCTTGAGTGCGCTACCGGGATACAGGACGCCCTCGTCACCGAACGACACGGCGGCAAGGTTGCAGATACCGAAGTCGACGCCTGCCATTCCGTCGCCCGGCGGCTCCGGGTCGATTTCGTGGCGACAGACGAAGTGCAACTGCCACTCGCCGCGGTCGTACACGGCGCGGACCTGTTGGACGTTCTCGATGCCCACGTCGGGGTCGGCGGCGTACTCACAGAGGATGAAGTCGCTCCACCCATCCTTGAGGTTACGGCCCTTCGAGAGCCGAACGCGACCGTTCTCGGGGTCGTGCTTGAAGCCGTCCTCCTTGAACGTGACTGTCGAGCGTGGGTGCTGGTCGCCGCGTTTGCGGTATCCTGGCGGGTTCGCTTTCGAGTTCCCGTTCTGCCGATGGCCGTACCACGATTTGAACGCCTCAGCGAGTTCTTGGATAACTCGCTGACTGGACTGTGCGTTGAGGTCCGCGTAGCGTTCGTTGGATTTGAGGTAC
>PXRQ01000073.1 GCA_003022005.1 Halobacteriales archaeon QS_5_70_15 | reverse complement strand
CTTGCGTCGCCCGCCTTCGTCCAGCACCTCGCCCCCTTCAGTCCCACCCAGCGCTGCTTGCTCGATCAATCGACCCGGGTGGGACTGAAAGGGCCCGACCGCTACGCGAACCCGGGCGACGCAAGCACGCGAACGGAGTGAGCGCGCGCAGCGAGCCCCGGGAGGGTAGCGGTCGGGGGCTTTCGAGGTGTTTCAGTCCATGCAGCAGACCGATCGAAACCTCACGACACCGAGGCCGACAACGACACCCTACTCCTCCTGCGCGGCGAACTCCACGAGCGTGAGGTCACGCTCCAGCATGCAGTAGTCGTGTGGCGGCTCCCCGACGACCTCGGCGATCTGGTACTCCTCGTCGAACTCGACGCCCTCGGGCTCGCAGTAGGGGTGGCTCGGGCACTCCGTGTACGGGCAGGGGCCCTCGAGGGCGGTCCGGCTGCCGGCGAACGCCTGCTTCGAGTCGACGTTGGCGAGGACGGACGCCGGTTCGACCTCGACCGCCCGCACCCCCGTGTCGTGGACGCCGCACTCGAGGGTCTGCCCCCCCTCGCGCACGCCCGTCACCCGGTAACGGTGGCCCTCCGTGAGGTTGAGACACTGCCCCCGGTAGGGGCAGCCCTCGCACGCGGGGGCCTCGCCGTGGTAGGTGAACTCGGTGCCGACCTCCGCGAGCCGGGTGCCGATGAGCGTGACCTCGGCCATACAACGACTACCCGGCCGTCGCGGTTAAGCCTCCCGACCCGGGAGCCGCCGCCCGTGGGTCGACGCGGTCGGAACTCCCGTGTCCCCGGCCTCCCGGTCATACTGTCGGACATAACTACCTGAACATCATCGCCACCACGGTAGGGCGATGTCGTTCATGGGCTTACGTCCGACAGTATCAGCCGTTCCGGCCCGTGAGTTCGTCCAGCCGCTCGAAGTAGTCCGGGCGGGGGACCTGGTAGAGCGAGCGGTAGTCGACGTCCCCGCGGGCGAACTCGGCGGCGAACTCGAGGGCCCCTTCGACGGCCGCGTCGGGGGAGTCGAACTCGCGGGGCCGGTCCGAGACGTCGGGTTCGAGGAACAGCGTCACGACCCACGGGGCGTCGGGGGGGAGGGTCCGGGTCCCGCCGGGGCGGCGCGAACGGCGGCCGCGGGTGACGTACAGCGTGGGGAGACAGGCCGCGTCGAACCCCGCCCCGTCGAACACGTCCGGTCGGTAGGCGAGGACCAGCCGGTCCTCGGCGTCGTTCCAGACGCGCCAGCCGTCGGCCAGCGCATCGCGGTCCTCGTCGCCGAGCATGGCCGCCGTACGGCGCCCTCGGGTATCAGTTCGACGGTCGGGAACCGGGCGGTCGCGACCGGGGGACGCACGATAGTATATAAATCCTCTCCTCCGGTATATCGCGGCTCCGGAAGGAACGTGGCCGCCACCTGTCGGTTTCGGCTCGCTCGGAGAGGGGGTCGAACGGCTCGAAAACCGGGCTACGCCCGAAGAATTTTATATGTGTGGTTCTCATGGCTAATATAGTATCGGTGGGTCGCCCACCCGTACTCCCCCACACCCCGCTCTCGCCTCGGAGACCCGGTCGCCGGCGAGGGGAGTGGTACGGTGAGACATGACACGCGGTACGAACCAGCGCCGACATCCGCCGGTCAACCGACGGAGACCCGTGGGTCCGGACCGCCGTGCGGCCCTCCCGAGACTGTCGACCGGCCACGCGGCCGGCAACCAGCGCCCACAGGCGCGACGCAAAGCATGAGTGAAATGGAGACGCTGGAAGACCTGAGCAAGGAGTACCGGAACTCGATCCCCTCGGACCTCCGGGAGACCCGGTCGTTCGACTGGTACCTCGACGAGCTGTACGAGGATCCCCGCATCGCCCGCAACGCCCACCAGCGCGTTGCCGACATGTTCGACTACTACGGCACCGAGTACGACGAGGACTTGGGGGTCGTGGAGTACCGGCTCGCCAGCGAGGATCCGCTCCACGACGGCGAGAACACGTTCTACGGCCGGAACGTCCACGAGTCCATCCACGAGTTCGTCAACAAGGTGAAATCGGGTGCCCGCGGGCTCGGCCCCGAGAAGCGGATCAAGCTCCTGCTCGGTCCCGTGGGGTCGGGCAAGTCCGAGTTCGACCGCCAGGTCCGGGCCTACTTCGAGGACTACAGCCTTCGGGAGGCGGGCCGGATGTACACGTTCCGGTGGACGAACCTCTGTGACGTCATCAGGGACCAGGACCCCGCCGACGACGTCGTCCGCTCGCCGATGGACCAGGACCCCCTGATACTGCTCCCCCAGGAGCAGCGCGACCGCGTGCTCGAGGGCATGAACGAGCGGCTCGAGGCCCCCTACACCATCCGCAACGAGCAGTCGCTCGACCCCGCCAGCGAGTTCTACATGGACCGGCTGCTCGAGCACTACGACGACGACCTCCAGCGGGTGCTCGAGAACCACGTCGAGGTGATCCGGCTGGTCGCCGACGAGAACAAGCGCCAGTGCATCGAGACGTTCGAGCCAAAGGACAAGAAGAACCAGGACGAGACGGAACTCACGGGCGACGTCAACTACTCGAAGATCGCCGTCTACGGGGAGAGCGACCCGAGAGCGTTCGACTACTCGGGGGCGTTCTGCAACGCCAACCGCGGCATCTTCTCCGGCGAGGAGCTGCTCAAACTCCAGCGGGAGTTCCTCTACGACTTCCTGCACGCGACCCAGGAGCAGACGATCAAGCCCAAGAACAACCCCCGGATCGACATCGACCAGGTGATCGTCGGCCGGACGAACATGCCCGAGTACCGGGACAAGAAGGGCGACGAGAAGATGGAGGCGTTCAACGACAGGACGAAGCGGATCGACTTCCCGTACGTCCTCCAGTACGAGGAGGAGGCGCAGATCTACCACAAGATGCTCCGGAACGCGGACGTCCCGGACATCCACGTCGAGCCCCATACCCTCCAGATGGCGGGGCTGTTCGGCGTCCTGACCCGGATCCAGGAGCCGGACGGCGGCCAGGTGAGCGCCGTCCAGAAGGCGAAAGCGTACAACGGCGAGATCGACGAGGCCGACGACATCGACGTGAAGAAGCTCCGCGAGGAGGCCGCCGAGTCCGCGGACCTCGGCGAGGGGATGGACGGCGTCAGTCCACGTTTCATCGGCGACGAGATCGCCGAGGCGATCATGGACTCGATGCACCGGGGCCGGGGCTTCCTCTCGCCGCTGACGACGTTCAACCACCTGGAGGAGAACCTCGAAAACCACGGGTCGATCCCCCAGGAGAACTTCGAGACGTACTACCGCTACCTCGAACTCGTCCGCGAGGAGTACAAGGAGCGGGCCATCGAGGACGTCCGGCACGCGCTCGCCTACGACCTGGACGAGATCCAGCGCCAGGGCGAGAAGTACATGGACCACGTGATGGCGTACATCGACGACGACACCGTCGAGGACGACATCACGGGCCGCGAACAGGACCCCGACGAGAAGTTCCTGCGCGACGTCGAGGAGAAACTCGACATCCCCGAGGACCGCAAGGAGGACTTCCGCCAGGAGGTCTCGAACTGGGTCTCCCGTCGCGCCCGCGAGGGCACGAGCTTCAACCCCCAGGACAACGACCGCCTGCGCCGCGCGCTGGAACGCAAGCTCTGGGAGGACAAGAAGCACAACATCAACTTCTCGGCGCTCGTCTCCAGCGGGGAGATGGACGACGACGAGCGCAACTCCTGGGTCCGCGCGCTCGTCGACCAGGGGTACAGCCAGGAGGGCGCCAAGGAGGTCCTCGAGTTCGCCGGCGCGGAGGTCGCCAAGACGGAGATGGAAGCCGACGACTGAGATGAGCGGCGAGAACTACATCCGTCGCGGGGACGAGTCGCTGCGGGACACCTACGAGGCCCCGATGAGCCTCGGGGAGTACGTCGACGCGGTGTTCGAGAACCCCCGCATCGCCAGCCACGCCTCGAAGTACCTGCTGGAGGCCATCGAGGCCGCCGGAACCCGACGGGTGGTCGAGGAGGGCGAGGAGAAGGAGCGCTACCGCTTCTTCGACGACCCGCACAACGACGGCGAGCACGCCATCCTCGGCAACACCGAGGTACTCAACCGGTTCGTCGACGACCTCCGCTCGATCGCGGCCCGCCGGGGCAAGGAGGAGAAGATCATCTGGCTCGACGGCCCCACCGCTACGGGGAAATCGGAGCTCAAGCGGTGTCTCATCAACGGGCTGCGGGAGTACTCGAAGACCGACGAGGGGCGGCGTTACACCGTCGAGTGGAACGTCGCCGGCGCCGCCGGCTCGGCCCCGGGGATGACCTACGGCGACGCGCCGGTCTCCGACGAGGACGACTGGTACGAGAGCCCCGTCCAGGTCCACCCGCTCACGGTGTTCCCGGAGGCGGTCCGCGAGGAGCTCCTGGGGGAACTGAACGACCGGCTCGACGACCACATCCCGATCCACGTCGACGGCCGGCTCGATCCCTTCTCCCGGGAGGCCTACGACTACCTCGAGGAGCAGTACCGGCGGGCGGGCGAGGAGGCGCTGTTCTCGGCGGTCGCCGACGAGAGCCACCTCCGGGTGAAAAACTACGTCGCCGACGTCGGCCAGGGGATCGGCGTCCTCCACTCCGAGGACGACGGGACGCCCAAGGAGCGGCTCGTCGGCTCGTGGATGCACGGGATGCTGCGCGAGCTCGGCTCGCGCGGGCGGAAGAACCCCCAGGCGTTCAGCTACGACGGCGTGCTCTCGCAGGGCAACGGCCTCCTGACCATCGTCGAGGACGCGGCCCAGCACGCAGACCTGCTCCAGAAGCTGCTCAACGTCCCCGACGAGGAGACGGTGAAGCTCGACAAGGGGATCGGGATGGACATCGACACGCAGATGATCATCATCTCGAACCCCGACCTGGAGGCCCAGCTGAACCAGCACGCCGAGCGTGCCGGGTCGGACCCGCTGAAGGCGCTCAAGCGGCGACTCGACAGACACGAGTTCACGTACCTGACGAACCTCTCGCTGGAGGCCGAGCTGGTCCGGCGGGAACTCACCAACGAGACGGCGGTGTGGACCGCCGACTCCTACGAGGAGCTGGCCGCGGAGATACGCAAGCCGGTGACGGTTTCGGTGCGGGACGTCCGCCGGGAGGTCCGCGAGCGGGAACTCGCGCCCCACGCCGTCGAGGCGGCGGCGCTCTACGCCGTCGTCTCGCGGCTCGACGGCGAGGACGTCCCGCCCGGGCTGGACCTGGTGGACAAGGCGATGGTCTTCGACCGGGGCTACCTCCGGGACGGCGACGAGCGCCGGGAGAAGGAGGAGTTCGACTTCGCGCCCGACGCGAGCGACGGCGAGACCGGCATCCCGGTCACCTACACCCGCGACGTCATCGCTGACCTGCTCCACGAGGAGGGGGACCGCCACCATCCGGAACTGGACGTGTGCGACGTGATCATGCCCCGCGACGTGCTGAACGCGATGGCCGAGCGGCTGGGTGACGCCCCCGTCTTCTCCCCGGGCGAGCGCACGGAGTTCGAGAACCGGCTCGTCCCGGTGAAGAACCACGTGTTCGCCGAGCAGGAGGACGACGTGCTGGAGGCGATCATGCGCGAGAAGCGCGTCGACGAGGCCACCGTCGAGGAGTACATCGAGCACGTCTACGCGTGGGTCGAGGGCGAGCGGATCGAGAACGACCGCGGGGAGTACGTCGACCCGGACCCGCTGAAGCTGAAGGTGTTCGAGGTCGAGCACCTCGGTCGGTTCGACGAGGCCGACTACGACGGGACCGACCCCGGTCAGTCCGTCGAGGAGTTCCGGCGGGACAAGGTCGTGACGGCGCTGAACCGCCACGCGTGGCGCACCCGCGACGAGGAGTTCCGCGCCGGCGACGTCAACCCCAAGGAGATCCCGGTGATCGAGGCCGTCCTCGGGAGGCACGACTGGGACGACGTCCGGAGAACGCACGAGGACTTCGACCCCGCCCAGTGGGACGACCCGCCCTCTGGCACGGAGACGGAGACGGTGAAGGAGCGGACCATCCGGAACATGCAGGAGCTGTTCGACTACAGCGAGGCCTCCGCGGAACTGACCAGCAGGCACGTCATGAGCCAGGTGAGCTACAGATGGGAGTAGGTGATTCATCCGTCTCGGGTTTCGATGGATCTGTGCCGGAGGCCGTCGGGAGTACCGGCAGCACCTACCGAAGCCCTCGGCCGCTGGACTCGCGCGCCTCGCTGCGCTCCTCGCTCCCTTCGATCGCTCCGGTGCTTACTTCGTCGTGCTTCGCCCAGCGGCCTCGCCCTTCGGAAGTCCGCCAGGAACGGCGACACCGGCGGTCGGGCGAGAGCGTGCCTGCCCTTCCCCGTTCGCGGCCGACGAGACGGCCGCGAGGCCGGTCCGACGGCCGGACCGAGCGAACCGCTCGGCCGCCGAGGACCGCGAGCATGAGCGAGCGTGTCCGAGGCCGGGGAAGGGCAGGGCTGCCTGGCGGACTCGGAAAGGGCGAGCGGTCTCGTCGAGCGAGGTCGTTCGAAACGGCGGAGCCGTTTCGTGATGACGAGAGACGCGAAGCGTCTCTCGAACCACGACGCAAGCACTGCAGTGAGCGCCAGCGGCGCGAGCGAAGCGCGCAGCGAGCCGCAGCCGACGAGAGCGCGAGGGCGTTCCAGGCGTTCCAGCAGTCAACGATGCCCCGACCGACGAATCAGAGCGAACCGACACACAGAGAGGCTAGAACGTAATGGGACTGAGAGACGACTTGGAGAGATACCGCGAGGTCGGCGAGGAACGCAGACAGGACCTCTCGGAGTTCATCCAGTACGGCGACCTCGGGCAGTCGCTGCCCGATGAGGTGAAGATCCCGATCAAGATCGTCGACCTGCCGGAGTTCGCCTACGACCAGCGGGACATGGGCGGGGTCGGCCAGGGCGACGGCGACACGCCCGACGTGGGCCAGCCGGTCGGCCAGCCACAGCCCCAGCCGGGCGACGGCGACGAGGACGGCGAGCCCGGCGAGGAGGGCGGCGAGCACGAGTACTACGAGATGGACCCCGAGGAGTTCGCCGAGGAGCTGGACGAGGAACTCGGGCTCGACCTCGAACCGAAGGGCAAGAAGGTGATCGAGGAGACGGAGGGGGACTTCACGGACATCACGCGCACCGGCCCCGCGAGCACGCTGGACTTCGAGCGGCTATTTAAAGAGGGTCTGAAGCGCAAGCTCGCGATGGACTTCGACGAGGCGTACGTCCGCGAGGCGCTGAAGGTCGACGGCTGGGGGCCACAGCGGGTCTACGAGTGGGCCCGCGGGAACCACCTCCCGGTCTCCCGGGCGTGGATCCAGGACACCTACGACGACCTCCCCCGCGAGGAGCGGACGAAGTGGGAGAGCATCGAGGCGATGGAGGCGAACGTCGAGGAGGAGTCGACGGCCGCGCGCATCCGCCGGGAGGGGATCAAGCAGATCCCGTTCCGCCGGGAGGACGAGCGCTACCGCTACCCGGAGATCATCGAGGAGCGGGAGAAGAACGTCGTCGTCGTGAACATCCGCGACGTCTCGGGGTCGATGCGCGAGAAGAAGCGCGAGCTCGTCGAGCGGGTGTTCACGCCGCTGGACTGGTACCTGACCGGCAAGTACGACAACGCCGAGTTCGTCTACATCGCCCACGACGCCGAGGCCTGGGAGGTCGACCGCGAGGAGTTCTTCGGCATCCGCTCGGGCGGGGGAACGCGCATCTCCAGCGCCTACGAGCTCGCACGGGAGATCCTCGAGGAGCGGTACCCCTGGAGCGAGTGGAACCGGTACGTGTTCGCCGCGGGGGACTCCGAGAACTCCTCGAACGACACGGAGGACCGCGTCATCCCGCTGATGGAGGAGATCCCGGCGAACCTCCACGCGTACGTCGAGACCCAGCCGAGCGGGAACGCGATCAACGCGACCCACGCCGAGGAGGTCGAGCGGCACTTCGGCCGCGAGGACGCCTCGAACGTCGCCGTGGCGTACGTCACCAGCCCGGCGGACGTGGTCGACGCCATCTACGAGATACTGAGCACCGAGCAGGAGGCAATGGAGGCCGAGGCATAGCCATGAGCGACACCGAACGCAGACACAGACAGCGCATCGCCGAGGGGTTAGAGGAGCCGGTCCGGAAGGCCAACGAGCTCGCGCGGAAGCTCGGGCTCGACCCGTTCCCGGTGAACTACTGGATCGTCGACTACGACGAGATGAACGAGCTGATCGCCTACGGGGGGTTCCAGCACCGCTACCCCCACTGGCGGTGGGGGATGCAGTACGACCGGCAGCGGAAGCAGGGGCAGTTCCTCGGCGGGAAGGCCTTCGAGATCGTCAACAACGACAACCCCTCACACGCGTTCCTCCAGGAGTCGAACGACCTCGCGGACCAGAAGGCGGTCATCACGCACGTCGAGGCCCACGCCGACTTCTTCAGGAACAACGAGTGGTTCGGCCTGTTCGCCGACGACCCGGACGCCGCGGCGATGCTCCAGCGCCACGCGGAGACGGTCCGGGAGTACATGAACGACCCCGAGATCGACCGCGAGGACGTCGAGGCGTGGATCGACCACGCGCTCTGTCTCGAGGACAACATCGACCAGCACCGGCCGTTCACGACCGCCGAGGAGTGGGCCGCCGAGCCGCCCGAGGTCGAGGATCCCGACGAGCAGCTCGGGGACCTGGACCTCTCCGAGGAGGTCCGCCGGGAGGTGTTCGACGAGGCGTGGCTGGAGGGCCAGCGTGACGAGGAGGGCGGACCCACCTTCCCCGCCGAACCCGAGAAGGACCTGCTCGCGTTCCTCCGGATGCACGGCAAGCGGTACGACGAGGAGGCCGACCGCGCCGTCGAGTTCGAGGAGTGGCAGCGGGAGATCCTCGAGGTCCTCCGGAAGGAGGCGTACTACTTCGCCCCCCAGAAGATGACGAAGGTGATGAACGAGGGGTGGGCCGCCCTCTGGGAGTCCCGGATGATGACCGACGAGGGGTTCGCCGGCGACGACGAGTTCATCGCCTACGCCGACCACATGGCCCAGGTGCTCGGCTCCCCGGGACTCAACCCCTACAAGCTGGGCATGGAGCTCTGGGCGTACGTCGAGAACTACACGAACCGCCGGGAGGTGGTAGAGCGGCTGCTGAAGGTCGAGGGGATCACCTGGCGGAACTTCCACGAGACGGTCGATCTGGACCTGGTGCTCGACCTGCTTGAGCCCGACCCCGCCGTCGACGACGTCCGCCCGGGGACGCTCGACCGGCTCGATCCCGAGGACCCCCGGGTCGACGCCGAGGCCCTGGAGCGTGCGGAGGCCGGCGAGGTCGACGTCGAGCGGTACCCCTGGAAGGTGCTCACCTACGAGGGGCTCTGCGAGCGCCACTACTCGCTGGTCAGACCGCAGAACCGGGGGTTCCTGAAGCGGGTGGGCCAGAACGAGCTCGAGCGCACGGCACGGTACCTGTTCGACACGAACCGGTACGCGAGCGTCGAGGACGCGGTCGCGGACGTCGACCGCTCGCGGGGGTGGGACCGGATGCGCGAGATCCGCGAGTCCCACAACGACGTGACGTTTCTCGACGAGTTCCTCACCCAGGAGTTCGTCGACGAGAACGACTACTTCACCTACGAGTACACCCATACGACGCGGGACTACCGGGTGACCTCGACGGACTACGAGGACGTGAAGAAGAAGCTGATGCTGCAGTTCACCAACTTCGGCAAGCCGACCATCACCGTGCAGGACGGCAATTTCGAGAACCGCAACGAGCTGCTGCTGGCCCACCACTACAACGGCGTGATGCTCGACCTCCCGCAGGCGAAGCAGGTGCTCGAACGGGTGTTCGAGCTGTGGGGCCGCCCCGTCAACCTGAAGACCATCGTCAAGGAGGTCGACGACCACGACGTCGAGGTGGCACGGCGCCGCGACCGCGAGCCGACACCCGAGGAGAAGGGGAAACTCGTCCGCTACGACGGGGAGCGCTTCGAGACCCACGACCTCCCGTGGGAGGACGTCGAGGACATCGCGGCGACGGGCGTCGACTACGACACCAAGCCCGAGGAGTGGCTGGCCTGATACGGGCGGTCGCGCCGGTCTACAAGCGGTCACCCCGGCCGGTCCGCCCGCGGGGCAGTCCGTCCGCACGCACCGACACCCCCGCCTCGGACCGCCCGGGGTCGTCCGGTCCCGACCCCGACTTCACCCCCTCTCACGAGGGCGAACGGCCAGCGGGGTTATTAGGGGCGACATCGAATCCTCCGGCCGTGTCGAACCGACTGGAGTCGGAGCATGGGGGGTCGAAACCGGAGGAGTCGGGGCTGGCCCAGACCGAGATACACGACGTTCTCAGGAACGACCGTCGCCGGCTCTCCCTCGAGTGTCTCCGGGAGGCCGAGGAGGAACGGATGAGCGTCCGGGACCTGGCCGAGCAGGTCGCCACGCTCGAGACCGGGCAGGACCCGGCCCCCCGCGACAAGCGCCAGTCGGTCTACGTCTCGCTCCACCAGACACACCTCCCGAAGCTCGACCAGCTCGGCATCGTCTCCTACCAGTCCGACGCGAAGGTCGTGGAACTCGAGGAGCGGGTCCGGGAGGTCGAGGTCTACATGGAGATCGTCCCCCGGTACAGCCTCTCCTGGGGCGAGTACTACTTCGCCCTCGGGATGCTCGGGATGCTCACCACCATCGCCGTGCTGCTCGGGGTTCCGGGGATCGCCGCCGCGGGGATCACCGTCGTCGCCGCGGCCTTCTTCGTCCTCCTGATGGGGTCGGCGACCTACCAGGTCTACAGCCAGCAGGACCGTGTCGTCTTCTCGCGCATCCGGGACTGATACGGTCGTTCGGGGTCCGTTACCCGACGGTCGCCCCGGTCGGGCGCTCCCGCTAACCCGTCGCGCACGACCGGACGAGACGATGCGGTGCCGGGGACCCGTCGGCCCGCCGAAGACCTACGGGGATCGACCGCGACCGGCGGGTATGCGCGAACGCTTCGAGGTCCGGACCGACGACCGGCTCGACGTCGTCGACGCGACGGACCGGATCGAGGGAGCGCTCCCGGACGACGCCGAGGGGACCTGCACGGTCTTCGTCAGACACACGACGGCCGGCGTGGTCGTCAACGAGGCCGAGTCGCGGCTCCTCGAGGACGTGGTATCGTTCCTGAGCGATCTCGTCCCCGACGAGGGGTGGGCACACGACCGGCTCGACGGTAATGCCGACTCGCACCTCCGGGCGCTCCTCCTCGGACCGAGCGAGACGGTCCCCGTCTCCGGGGGCGAACTCGATCTGGGGACCTGGCAGTCCGTCCTCCTCGTCGAGTGCGACGGTCCCCGGACCCGTACCGTCGACGTGGTCTGTTGAGCCACGCTCGACGAACGCTCGCACGGGCGGGGCGGCCCGGAGTCGTCGCTACCAGGTCAGCCCCTCGTAGGTGATCCCGTCGCGCCGCTCGACGACGCGTCGTCCGTCGACGACGACCGGCGTGGCCATCCGGTCGAACGCCGCGTCGAGCGCGGCGAACTCGTCCCAGTCGGTCACGACGAACGCGGCGTGTGCGCCCTCGAGCGCGGCCGCCGCCGACCCCGCGTACGTGACCTCGGGGAGGCGCTCGCGCATGTTCCCGGCGGCGACGGGGTCGTACCCGACGACGTCGGCGCCGCGCTCCCGGAGCCCCTCGATGAGCGGTATCGCCCGGGAGTTCCGCACGTCGTCGGTTCCGGGCTTGAACGCGAGACCGAGGACCGCCGCACGTTTCCCCTCCAGGTCGACGTGCCGGTCGGCGAGTTCGAGCATCCGTCGCGGCTGCTTCTCGTTCACCTCGACGGCGGCCTCGAGCAGCGACGGATCGTAGCCGGCCTCCTCCCCGGCGGCGACGAGCGCCGCGACGTCCTTCGGGAAACAGCTCCCGCCCCAGCCGACGCCCGACCGCAGGAACCGCTCGCCGATGCGGTGGTCGAGACCGATCGCCTCGGCGACCTCGTAGGCGTCGACGCCGTACGCCTTGCAAACGTTCCCGATCTCGTTGATCAGGCTGACCTTCGCCGCGAGGAACGCGTTGTTCGCGTACTTGATCATCTCGGCCTCGCGGATCCCCGTGTCGACGAGCGGCGGCCGGGGGTCGAGCCGTGCCACCAGCGGCTCGAAGACGGCCTCGAGGGTCTCCCGGGCGTACCCGGAGTCGGTGCCGACCACGAGTTTGTCCGGGGCCAGGAAGTCCTCGACGGCGGTGCCCTCCCGCAGGAACTCGGGGTTCATCGCGACGTGGACGTTCTCGCCGGCGCCGGCGCGGCGCATCGCGGGGGCGAGTACGTCCTCCGTCGAGCCGGGAACCACGGTGCTCTTGACGACCACGACGTGCGGGTCGGCCTTCGCCGCGAGCGCCTTGCCGAGCGACTCCATCCCCCCGGTAATGATCGAGAGGTCGACGCTCCCGTCCTCGTCGGAGGGGGTCGGCAGGGCGACGAACGTGAGGTCCGTCCCGACGACGGCGTCGTAGTCGGTGGTCGCGCGGAGTCGCCCGCCGGCGTGTTCCGCCACCGGTTCGCCCAGCCCCGGCTCGTGGATCGGCGACTCGCCCGCGTTGATGCTGTCGACGACGTCCCGATCGATGTCGACGTTCGTGACGCCGTGACCGAGATCGGCGAGGCAGGCGGCGATGGTCGTACCGACGTACCCGCTGCCGACGACGCTGATGTCCATTACCTCCTCCATCGGCCATCGGCCGTATCAGAGTTCGGATCCCGACGGCCGTCGACCCGGCCGCCGCTCGCCCGGCCGACGGGATCCGTCCTCCCGCGCCCGTGGAGGGATACGGGAAGCGCCGAGCGCGCCGAGGAACGCCGACACGTCTCGGTGCTCGTTCGGCCACAACCCCTATTCGGGCACGTCGGCAACCGACGTTCATGAGTCGAACGGGGGAGCGGTCGACGACCCCTCGGGCAGTGATACACAAGCGGATCCTCGAGGCGGCCGAATCGGAGCCGAGCGCCTCGATGGAGGAACTCGCCGCCGGCATCGGCGGCGCGTCGACGGAACCGGTCGAGCGGGTACTCGACGAGTACGGGGACCCGGCGGGAACGGAGAGCGAACAGGATGACGCCCACACACGGACGGACCGGGAGGATCTCGCGGAACAGGGCGGCCGTGAGGGCGTCGATCCGCACGGGGAGGCGAACGAACCGGGTGACGCGGATGACGGGGACGGACCGGGTGACGCGGATGACGGGGACGGACCGGGTGACGCGGATGACGGGGACGGACCGGCGGTACCGGACGGGGTGGACGTCGAGACCCTGGAGACGGACGAGAGCGAGGAAGTGACATCGATGCACGAGGACGGAACGAACCGGAACACCGGGACGAAGGGGAACGGCCGGAACGACGGGGAGTACGCGGACCTGTCTGACGGACAGCTGCGGGCCCTCCGGCTCATCGAGCGGAACCCCGAGGCGCCACAGAGCGAGATCGCGGCCGAGTTCGACGTGACCCGGGCGACGGTCAGTCGGTGGCTGAACGACATCCCCGGGTTCGAGTGGTCGCGCCGGGGCGGGATCGCCACGCGGATCCTGAACGGCGACGCGAACGGGGAGGCGAGCGACCCGACGGTGCTCGACGGGTCCCGCGGCGACGAGGCCGACGCCGAGGGCCGCGATGCCGGGCGGTCCGAGGGCCCCGAACCGTCCGCGGGACGGGCGTCCGACCGGCTCGAGGAACTCGACCGGCGGCTTGAGCGCATCGAGGGACGGCTCGACCGACTCGAGACCGAGGGCCGAACGGAGCCGAGCGCGGGAACGGAACCGGGAGCTGGGGGCGTCCCCCCCGAACTCGCACACAGGGTCGTTCACGCCTGCATGAACTCGGACCGGATCTCGGAGGCGGAGGAACTGCGGCTGCTGAGGGAACTGATGGGTTGATACGGTCGTGCGTAACGATGTACCGGCGACAACCCCGACAGATCGGGTATCAACGGTACAGGACGACGCACGACCGTATGATACGGACTGTCGTGGTCCTTTACCGGCGAGGCCCCTCGGCGACGGTCGAGTTCGGTCCGGACGAGGGTGCCGAGACGGGGGTTCGATCGGTCGGCGCGTCCCGCCGGCCGCGCCGGCAACGCGGTCCGGTTCCTCGCGAGTCATCCCCGTTCGGACCGTACGGGGCGCATGGTCGACACCGCCGTGGTCTGGTTCCGGGACGACCTCAGACTCCACGACAACGGGACGCTCGCGAGCGCCGTCGCCGGGGCCGACCGGGTCGTTCCACTCTACGCCTTCGACCCGCAGGAGTACGGCGAGGGGACCTTCGGGCTCCCGAAGAAGGGACCGTACTGGGCGCGGTTCCGCCGGGAGTCCGTCATCGACCTGCGCTCGTCGCTCCGGGCCCGCGGCGGCGACCTGCTGGTCCGCCACGGCGACCCCCGCGATGTGGTCCCGGAAGTGGCCGACTCGTTCGGCGCCGACGCGGTCCACACGGGGACGAAGCCCGCGACCGAGGAACTGGCGACCGAGAACGCGGTCCGGGCACGGCTCGACGGGCAGGGGGTCGAGACGAGCCGGTCCTGGACCCACACGCTCTACCACCTGCACGACCTCCCGACGCCGTACGAGCGCATCGAGGACACGTTCACCCCCTGGCGGAAGGAGGTCGAACGCGAGGCGTCCGTCCGGGACACGCTCCCGACGCCCGGAACGGTTCCGACCCCGGATTTCGGGGCCGGGGACGAGCCCGGGGTGGGCGAGGTACCTACCCTCGAGGACCTGGGCGTCGAGGGCGCCCCGGAGCCGGACGAGCGGGGCGTCCTCGCGTTCGAGGGCGGGGAGACGGCGGGACGGGAGCGGCTGGAGGAGTACGTCTGGGAGGGGGACCACCTCAGGAACTACAAGTCGACCCGCAACGGGCTGCTCGGCGCGGATTACTCCTCGAAGCTCTCGGCGTGGCTCGCACACGGCTGTCTCTCCCCGCGGTACGTGTACGAGGAGGTACGACGGTACGAGGACGAACGGGTCTCGAACGAGGACACCTACTGGCTCGTGTTCGAACTGCTGTGGCGGGACTTCTTTCAGTTCCAGTTCCTCAAGCACGGCGCGGACTTCTTCACGAGGAGCGGCATCCGCGGGGTCGAGAAGCGGTGGCGGGAGGACCGCGAGGCGTTCCGGCGGTGGGCCGACGGCGGGACCGGGGTGCCGTTCGTCGACGCCAACATGCGGGAGTTGAACGCGACGGGCTACATGTCCAACCGCGGCCGACAGAACGTCGCCTCGTTCCTCGCGGACTTCCTCGAGATCGACTGGCGGATGGGCGCGGCGTACTTCGAGTCGAGGCTCGTCGACTACGACGTCTGCTCGAACTGGGGCAACTGGGCGTATCAGGCGGGCGTCGGCAACGACTCGCGGGACAACTACTTCTACGTCCCCGGACAGGCCGAACGCTACGACCCGGAGGCCGAGTACGTGAAACACTGGATACCCGAACTCGACCCGCTCCCGCCGGAGTACGCCCACCACCCCTGGCGGATGAGCGACCCGGAGCAGGCCGAATACGGCGTCCAGCTGGGACTGGACTACCCGGCGCCGACGACGGACCCGGACGAGCGGTACGACGAGATGCGATGACCTCCGCTACAGTCGGGTCACGGCCACGTGTTCGCGGAGCCCGTCCGTATCGAAGTCGGCGTCGGAGACGACGAGTTCGTCACCGACCGAGCGGGCGGTCGCGGCGACGAACAGGTCACGCGGGCCCATCGGCGTCCCGCTCGCGAGAAGCCCGTTCTGTAGTCGCGCGGCCTCGAGCGCGAGGTCCTCGGAGAAGTCGATGGCCGTCACGCGACCGAAGTCCTCGCGAACACCGACGAGATCCGGATCACCGCTCGAGAAAACCTCCCCGGCGAGGACCTCGTAGACACAGATGCTGGAGGTACGCAGGACGGTCTGTCGATCCACGAACTCGACGACACCGTCGACGCCGTCGAGGTAGTCGATGATGACCGACGAATCGAGGAACGTCATCGCTCGAAGCTCTCCCGGGACCTCCGGACGGCATCCCTCGCCGCCTCTGCTTTCCCTGTCCCCTCCCACGCGCCGGGGTTCATCGTCGATCCTTCGTGCGCCAACCGACCGAGGAACTCGTCCCAGCTCTCGTCCTCGCGCTTCAGTCGCGCGAGCTTCGCTTTCGTCTCCTCGGAGACTCGAATGGACGTGCTCACGTGCATACGTCGTGTATGCAGGTTCAAAACGTTTCGCCGGCGTTTCGACCAGAAACGGGCGACGAGTCGGCGGGCCCGTGTGGTGCCGGACCGCCGGTACGCTGTACCGCTCCGAGCGGCGGAGCCGCGAGGAGCGGCCTTTTTCACCCATGTTTTTGCACCGAGTGGTTCGCCGGAGGCGAACCCGAGGTGGAAAAAGATGGTGCGTTCAGAACAGGACGGTCCCGTGGTGTCTTGGCCGCTCCTCCCGGCCCTTCCCGCGGACGGTATCGAGCCTGGCGACGAGCTGTTCCCGGAGGTCGCCCGCCGGCAGGAGTTCCTCGACCTGCATCGTCGAGGCCTGTTTCCGGATGTCGACGTACTCCTCGAACTGCTCCGTGGCGCTCTCGACGAACGCCTCGCGCTCCTCGGGCTCCATCCCCTCCAGTTCCCCCCCGAACAGCGCGTGGATGGCCGTCGCGTCCGGGCCGAACGAGGGGCCGGCCATCGCGTGGATGCCCGCGCCGTACGCCTTCCGGGTGATGACACAGAACTTCGGCACCTGCGCGTTCGAGGTGGCGTAGATGAACTTGCGGCCCCGGCGGAGCACCCCCTCGCGCTCGACCTGTGAACCGATCATGAACCCCGGGGTGTCACAGAGGTAGACCAGCGGAATATTGTAGGCGTCACAGGTCCAGACGAAGCCCGCGCCCCTGTCCGCCGAGTCGGGGAAGATGGCCCCCGAGACGTGGTCGGGCTGGTTGGCGACGATCCCCACCACCTCGCCGTCGATGCGCCCGAGGCCGGTCACGAGCTCGGGCGCGTAGCGGGGCCTGCGTTCGAACCAGGAGCCCCGGTCCACCAGTCGCTCGATCACCTCGTTCACGTCGTACGCGCGGTTGGGGTCCTCGGGGATGGCGGCGTCGAGCCCCTTGGGGTTCTTCGCGGGCGACCCCCCGGGTGCCGAGGGCGGGGGCTCCGTGTAGTTCCCCGGGAGCAGGCGGACGAGTTCGCGCACCCTCTCGGCGGCCGTCTCCCCGTCGGGGACGACGAGGTCCGCGGCGACTCCATGTCGACGTCCTCGCCGGTCATCGCCGCCACGATGCGCGGTGAGGCGATAGCCATCCCCGAGATCTCCTCGACCATCAGGAGGAAGTCACAGAAGACGGGGGTGTAGGCGCTCCCGGCGACGTCCGGCCCGTAGAGCACGCCGATCTGCGGGACCTGCCCGGACATGACACACTGGTTGTAGAACAGCTTCCCGCCCCGGTAGCGGTCCATGTGGGTGTCGCCGGGCTCGCGCTCCTCGGCGTTCAGCCGCGCGCCGGTCGAGTCGACCAGCCGCAGCATCGGGATGCCGAGATCCATCGCCCGCTCCTGGATCCGGACGACCCTCTCGACGCCCATCTCCCCGAGGGATCCCGCCCTGACGGTGTAGTCGTTGGCGGTGAACGCCACCTTCCGGCCGTCGATGACGCCGACCCCCGTCACGAGGCCGTCGGCGGGCAGTTCCGCGTCGTCGCCGTAGCGGGCGAACGTGCCGTCCTCGTAGGCGATCTCGTCGAAGACGAGATCGAGCCGATCCCGAACGAACAGCTTTCCCAAGTCCTCGATCTTCTCGAAGCCTCGCTCGGGGCCGCCGGAGAGTATCCCCGCGATCTCCTCGCGGAGCCGCTCCTCGCGCTCGGTGACCACCGCGCCCTCCTCGTGCCAGTCCTCGCCCGCCCGCGCGAGGTCGCTTCCGTCCCGGCCCTGCAGTTCGACCGTCGTTCCGAGGTGTTCGGCGACCGCCGTCGCGATGGCCCGGGCGATCTCGGCGTCGGCCTCGGCGTCGATGTGTCTCTCCATGTCTCGGTGTGTGTCGCCCGCGGTCGCGGGTCCGTCCCGTGCGGGCGAGCAGGTCTTGGTCCACGGTCGGGGCACGGCCACTTATTCCCCTGGCCCCCGGCGTTACAACCTCTCGCCCCGGGCTTCGGGTTCACGAACGATTTATCAGGAACCTCGCGCAACTACGACCCGTACCATGAGTCTCAGCGACGACGAGAGGAGCGACCTGCGCGACCAGATGGTCGAGGCCTTCGAGGGCGCGGACTACCCGATCAACAGCCCGATGGACCTGGTCCCGGCGCTGCCGAACGGACCCTCCACGAAGTTCGAGGCCGGCGACTTCTCGATGACCGCGATGGAGCTCAACACGAAGCTCGGCGGCGGGGAGTTCCCCTACGACAGCGCCGAGGAGTTCGTCGACGACATCTTCGACCAGCTCGAGGAGCAGGACCTGATCTGAACGCCGTTCTCGGCCGGTCGGGTGGGAACGCAGGGATCGAGCCCGGGGAGGCGACGGTATCAGAGCTCGTCGCTCGACGCCAGCGGCCCGTCGAGCAGGTCCCCGCCGCGGGAGCTCCTCGACGAAGAACACCCGCCGCGGGTGGGCGTGGGTGGCGACGTGGTCGAGGCTGAACCGGCGGAGCTCCTCCTCGGTGACCTCCGCGCCCGCCTCGAGGACGACGAACGCGACGGGGGCCTCGCCCTTCACCTCGTGGGGGGCGCCGACGACCGCCGCCTCGGCGACGTCGGGGTGTTCGTAGAGCGCGGACTCGACCTCGGCGGGGTAGACGTTCTCCCCGCCGGAGATGATCATGTCGTCGGCGCGGTCGACCATCCAGAAGTAGCCCTCCTCGTCGACGCGGGCGATGTCCTCCGTGTAGAAGTAGCCCTCGTCGTCGAAGGTCTCCCGGGTCTTCTCGGGGAGCTCGAAGTAGCCCTCGAAGACGTTCGGCCCCCGGATGGCGATCTCGCCGGTCACCGACTCGGGGTCCCCGAAGTCGAGACCGGGGTCCGGGAACGGCTCCAACTGTTCGGCCGAGACCCTCGTCTCCCGGGTCTCCGGGTCCACGAGCTTCATGTCGATGTTCTCCAGCGCGGGGCCGATGCAGCCGGCGGACTTCCGGACCCCGTGGACCGGCTCGACGGTCCCGGCGGGACCGGTCTCGGTCATCCCCCAGCCCTCGACCATCGGGAGGTTCCAGGCGTCCTCGATTGTGCGCCGGACCTCGTCGGCCAGCGGCGCGGCCGCGCAGTTGACGTACCGCAGCGAGGAGACGTCGTAGGCCTCGGGGTCCTCGCGGTAGGTCCGCCACATCATCGTGTACATCGCGGGGACGCCCGCGAACGTCGTCGCGCCGTGCTCCTCGATGCCCTCGAGCATCCGCTCGCCGTCGGGCTCGGGCTGGAGATGCATCGTCCCGCCCCGGTAGAGGTACGTCCCCATGACGGCGTTCAGCGCGTAGATGTGGAACAGCGGGAGCACGAGCAGGATGGAGTCCCGGGCGTCGACGGCCAGTCCCCCGAGGGTGTAGCACTCGACGGTCGAGAGCAGGTTCTCGTGGGTCAGTAGCACGCCCTTGGGGCGGCCGGTCGTCCCCGAGGTGTACGGCTGGCAGGCGACGTCGTCGTAGTCCCGCTCCGGCCGGTCGAACCCGGTCCCGTACTCGTTCTTGAGGTGCGAGTAGTTGACGATGCCCGCGTCCTCGTCGCTCACGCCGGGGAGAAACAGCGTGCCGACCTCGGCGGCGGCGAGCTCCCGCACCTCGTCGGCGAGCAGCGGCGAGCCGATCACGTGGTCGGCGCCGCTGTTGTCGAGGACGTAGACGAGCGTCTCCGGGGCCATCCGGAGGTTCAGCGGGACCGGAACGCCCCCGGCCCGGATGGCTCCGAAGTACGCCTCCGGGAACTGGGTCGTGTTCGGAATGAACAGCCCGACGCGGTCGTCGGGTTCGACGCCGTGGTCGACGAGCGCGTTCGCCACCCGGTTCGCGTCCTCGTCGAGTTCCCGGTACGAGGTCGACTGCCCGAACGACGTGAACGCCGTCTTCTCCCCGTACCGGTCCGCCCCCATCGCCAGCACGTCCCCGAAGTGTCGCAGGGGCCCGCCGTCGTAGTGTTCCATGGTACCGTCGGACGATTCGCTGCCCGACGTATAGATTTTCGTGAACTTCCGGCACCCGTCCCGGGCCGGCTCGCGTCCGTCGGCGCGTCGGTCGGCGGAACGGTCGGATCCGCCGTCGGCCGGGAACCCCGCGCCGCCACGCCCCCCGGTCGAGGCGCGGCGAGGTCGGGCGCCGGTTCCGGGCGGCGACGGTCCCTCCAGTTCCGGGTGGCGACGCCCCGTCCGATCCCGACCCACGCGGGGGTCACGGCCCCCTCACACCGGGGCGGCGAGATAGAGGACGGCCGCGGAGGCGGCCACGCCCGCCCCGAGCAGCCCGTAGTTCGCGAGCGCGTTGTCCGCCCGGGCGACGTAGAACGACTTCGACTCCGCCGGGAGTGGCCAGAACAGGTTCACGCCGGCGGGGGTCAGCATGTCGGCGAGCAGGTGGGAGCCGATGCCGACGGCGCCGAGGACGACGCCGAGTCCGACTCCCGGGAGGGCGTCGACGGGTCGGTAGGAGCCCGCGCCGAGCGCCCCGCTCACGGCCCCGAGCAGCGCCGCGACCAGCGCGAGGAACAGCAGCGAGTGGGTCGGGCCGCGGTGCCGCACGGGGAGGCGCTGGTCGACGTCCGGGAGGGTCGCCAGCCAGAGCACGACGCCACCCCCGACGAACGCCAGGAGGGGGTCCGAGCGGAGCAGGAGATACCCGACGGGGGCGTAGGCCAGCAGCGCCGCCCCCCAGTGACCGGTCCGGTACACACGCCGGCTACGCCCGGATCGGCTTTGAACCTGTGGGCGGGCTTCGATGGCGCCGCCCGCGACCGCCGGGGAACCGGCCGGTTCCGTCGGTGTGGGGACGAATCGACCGGTTCCGTCGGGGTTATCCGCACCACGGTCCAACTCCCGTCATGGACCCCTCGGTCGTGGACCGCCTCCTCGACGCGTTCGGACCGTTCCTCTTTCCCGTGGCGCTGTTCGCCGCCGGCGCGGTCGGCTACGCCGTCCTGTTCCTCGCGGCCCGACTGCTCGACCGCGAGCGAACGGAGGGGACGACCGGATGGTCGACGGGAACAAGCGACGACGGCGGCGACACCGACCGCCGGGAGGGGTGAGCGGTGTCCGGCACCCGCCGCGCCGGGCGCGTGTGGCGGTAGAGCCCGGCGCCACCGTCGACCAGGTCGTGCCGTCGACGGCACGTTTTATCACTCGTCCGAACGCAGGCGCGGCCATGTCGGAGGGGCCGACGCACGTCCCGGTCGAGGAGGCGCTCGCGACCTTCGAGCGACAGCCCAGGCCCGGAACGCCGCTCACGGCGCCCGAGGTCGCCGAGGCGCTCGGGTGTGCCCGGCGGACGGCCCACGCGAAGCTCGAGGCGTTGGCCGAGCGCGGCGACCTCCGGACCAAGAAGGTCGGGGCTCGTGGGCGGGTCTGGTGGCGGCCGGCCGACGCCCGACGCCCGGCGGATCGCCGGACCGGCGACGCCCGGTCCGAGGACGTGGGGACCGACGGCGAAACGGAGCACGAGCGGGCGCTTCGCGAACTCCACGACGCAAGCCGGCGGCTCATCCGCGCCGAGACGAGGGAGGAGGTCTGCGAGATCGCCGTCGAGGCCGCACGACGGGTCCTCGGGCTGCCGCTGAACGGCCTCTGGCTCCACGACCCCGACGAGGGGGTCCTCGAGCCGGCGGCCTGGACCGAGCGGGGGGTCGAGCAGTTCGGCACGCCGCCGGCGTTCCCGGTCGAGGGGAGTCTCGTCGGCCGGGTCTTCCGCGAGGGGACCCACCGCGTCTACGACGACGTCACGACCGGGGCGGAGCCGTACGATCCCGACACCCGCGTCCGGAGCGAACTCGTCCTGCCGCTGGGCGAGTACGGCGTGATGAACGCCTCCTCGCTCGAGGTCGGCACGTTCGACGACGTCGACGTCTCGCTCGGGCGCGTGCTGGCGGCGACCGTCGAGACGGCCCTCGAGCGAGCGGACCGGCTCGCCGAGCGGCGCGCCAGGCGCCGGGAGCTCGAACGACAGCGGGACGAACTGCGGCGGCTGAACCAGCTCAACACGCTGATCGAGGAGATCATCCGGTCGCTGGTCGGCGCGGCGACCCGCGAGGAGATCGAGCGGACCGTCTGCGAGGCGCTCGGCGACTCGGCGTTCTACGTCGGCGCCTGGGTGCTGGAGCGGGGGGGCGAGCCCGACACCGTCGTCCGCCGGGCCGGCTCGGACGGGGGCGAGTTCGACGACCTGGGGACCGACTGGTCCGCCCCGGAGCCCGTCCGCTCGGCGCTCGAGGACGGGCACGTGGCGGTGGTGTCCGACCTCGCCACGGACGAGCGAGTTCCCGAGCCGCTCGGGCAAGCGGCCGTCGAGAGCGGCGCCCGGTCGTGTCTCGTCGCGCCGCTCGCCTACGCCGACACCGTCTTCGGCGCGCTGGCCGTCCACGCCCCCCCGACGGACGCGTTCAGCGAGCGCGAGGTCGCGGCCTTCGAGACGCTCGGCCGCGTCGTCGGCTTCGTCATCAACGCCACCAACAACCGCCGGCTGCTGCTCGGGAACACGGCCGTCGAGGTGGCGTTCTCGCTCGACCGCGGCGACGCGTGGTTCACCGAGCTCTCGGCGCGGCTCGACTCGACGGTGGCAGTCGACGGCGTGGTGCCGACCGAGGGGGGCGCGCTGCTCGAGTACGTCGCCGTCGAGGGGGCCTCGACCGACGCCGTCCGGGACTCTCTCTCGGACGTGTCGGCGGTCGCGCGGGCCCGCGTGCTCGCCGACGACGGGGACCGGTGCTCGCTCGAGTGTACCGTCCCGGCGGCCGAGTCGGACCTGCGGCCCATCGCGGAGCACGGCGCGAGCCTGCGGACGGTTCGCGCGGTCGGCGGGAGCGGGGCGATCACCGCACGGTTCCCGGCGGCCACGGCCGCTCGGGAGGCCACGGCGACCGTCGAGGAGCGGGGTGCCGAACTCGTCGCCAAGCGGGTCGTGGAGGTCTCCGACCGGTCGCCGACGACGGTCCGGCGGACGGTGGACGAGCGACTCACCGACAAGCAGCGCTCCGCGCTCCGGGCGGCCTACCTCGCGGGCTACTACGAGTACCCGCGGGGGACGACGGCCACGGCGCTCGCCGACACGCTCGACATCGCCCCCTCGACGCTCCACCAGCACCTCCAGGCGGCACAGCGGAAGCTCCTCGATACCGTCCTCGACGGGAGCTGAGGCGTACCGAAGCACTACGGCATGAGGCTCTTACTCCAGCCAGTCGACGGTACGAGTGGCCATGGGACGACTCCCGACGCTCCGGTTCGTGTCCGGTCCCCGCTCGCGCGGCGGGCGACGGGTCGCCCCCGTCGGGGCCCCCGGTCCCCGCTCGGCTCTCGACCGCCGTCCGGCCCCGACGGCCCGGGCTCCCGCACACCGACCCGCCCGCGACACCCCTGCGTGGGAGTCGTTCCGTCTCCATGGCCATCCGCCCTGTGCCCCGCCCATCCGGCTCGGGTCGCTCCGACGGGGGAGGGGGCGCACCCGTCCGCGCGGTGTGGGCCGACCCGTCGGGGGAGGGGGCGCGCCCACCCGCCCGCCGAACGGCGACGCGTAGGCTCCTTCGGTTACCCCGCATCCGGGGAGGGACGGAACCCGCTTCCGGGGAGGGATCGCTCCCGGCAGTCACTGCCCCGGCCGTCACGGCCCCGTGACCGCTCCCCGAACGGGCGGCCGGGCCGTCACCCGTCGGTCGACTCCCGCGGGTGCGTGTTCGGCTCGCCGAACCGCGACAGGGGTTCGAGCTCCTCGGGATCGGCGTCGTCGAACGCAGCTCTGGCGACGACCGTCTTGTGGACCGCGTCGGCGCCGTCGTAGATGCGGTAGCCCCGGACGTTGGTGTAGAAGTCCGACAGCGGCAGGTCCTCGCCGATCCCGTTCGCGCCGCAGGCCTGGACCGCCCGGTCGACGACGTCACAGACGGCGTTCGAGGCCCGGTACTTGAACATCGCCACCTCGGTCCGGGGGTCGGCGCCCTCGGTGATCTTCCGGGCGACGTCGCGGGCCATCAGCCGGACCGCGTGCAGGTCCGTCTCGGCCTCCGCGACCTCGAACCGCAGGGCCTGCTTGGCCGACAGGGGCTCGCCGAACGCCTCCCGCTCGGTCGCGTACGCCTTGGCGACGTCGAGCGCCCGCTGGGCGGTCCCGGTCTTCTCGATCCCGAGCCACACGCGGCTGTGTGCGAGCACCCGCTGGAAGAAGGCGAACCCCTCGTTCGGCTCGCCGAGGAGGTTCCCCTCCGGGACCCGGACCTCGTCGAACGTCATCTCGGAGTGGACCGGTTCGCCCGCGACGTGGTCGCTCATGTGCGCGATGTCCCGGTGTACCTCGACGCCGGGAGCGTCGACGGGGACCACGAGACAGGAGACGGCGTCGTGTACGCCCGCGTCCGGATCGGTCCGGGCGAACGTCAGGACGACGTCCGAGTCGCTCCCGCCCGTCACCCACCACTTGTGACCGTCGAGGACCCACTCGTCGCCCTCCTTCCGGGCGCGGGTCCGTACCATCGTCGGGTCGGAGCCGCCGCCCTGTATCGGCTCCGTCATCGCCAGCGACGAGCGCAACCGTCCCTCGGCCAGCGGACGGAGCCACCGCTCGCGCTGGTCGTCGGTGGCGGCGAGTTCGAGGGCGTACAGCCCCGCCTCGTCCGGCCACGGCGGCGCGTGTGCCGCGGCGGGGCCGATCCGGGTCCGTCCGAGCGCCTCGAGGACCGGGACCTGCTCGCGGAAGGTGAGCCCCAGTCCCCCGTACTCCTCGGGGACGCCGGGGCCGAAGACGTCGTACTCCCGGGCCCGGTCGTGGAGATCGGCCAGCCGGTCCCTGGGGAGGCGGGTCTCCGAGCGGAGGTCACGCTCGACGTCGACCAGTACCTCGGAGACGAACGCCCGTGCCCGCTCGGCGGCCGCCGTCGCCCGCTCGCCGTCGTCGTACTCCATGATCGCACCGCTCGCACGGGGACGACATATACCATCCGCTACCGCCACTATCGGGCGCCTCCGGTCCCGGCGACTCGGCCGCCCGTCGATCGTCCGGTGGCTACCGGCACTGCTCCGGCGGGCCGGAAGACCCTACCACCCCCGCTTCATCGGGTCGGCCGCCCGCTCGGCGACCGCGATGGTCGGCGCGTTGGTGTTGCCGCCGGGGATGGTGGGCATGACCGAGGCGTCGACGACCCGCAGCCCGTCGACGCCGTGGACCCGTAGCTCGTCGTCGACGACGGCCATGTCGTCCGCTCCCATCCGGCAGGTGCCGACGGGGTGGTACACCGTCTCGACCGTCTCGCGGGCCCACTCGGCGATCGCCTCGTCGCTCTCGACGCCCTCGCCGGGCCACACCTCCTCCCCCCGGACGCCGTCGAACGCGTCCCGATGAGCGATCCCCCTGGCCATCCGGATCCCCTCGACGAGGACGTCGAGGTCGGGCTCCTCGGTCAGGTAACGGGGATCGATGGCCGGCGAGGCGATCGGGTCGTCCGACCGGAGGGTGATCCGGCCGCGACTCTCCGGCCGGAGCTGTGTCACGCCGATGGAGAAGCCGTGGCCCTCCTCGGGGTTGTCGAACCCGTGTCGCATGAGGTACGCCGGGGCGAAGTGGAACTGCAGGTCCGGGGCGTCGAGCCCTCCGGACCCCGCTTCGGTCCTCGCGAACCCACCCGATTCGGCGATGTTCGACGTGAGCGGCCCCCGCTTGAACAGGAGGTACTTCGCGTAGTTCCGGAGCGTCTCGGCGTCGTCGAGCGTCACGGGTTCGGTCGCGCGGTAGACGTTGAACGCGAACAGGTGGTCCTGGAGGTTCCGCCCGACGCCCGGCAGGTCCGCCCGGGTCTCGATGCCGTGTTCGGCGAGGTGGTCGGGGTCGCCGATACCGGAGAGCATCAGCAGCTTCGGGGAGTCGACGGTTCCCGCACAGACGACGACCTCCCGGTCGGCACCGGCGCGGTACTCCCGGCCGTCCTGCCGGAACGCCACGCCGGTCGCCCGGTCCCCGTCGAACGTGATCCCGGTGACGTGTGCACCGGTCTCGGCCCGGAGGTTCGGCCGGTCGAGCGCGGGCGCGAGGAACGCGTCCGCCGCGCTACAGCGCTGCCCGTCCTCCTGTGTGAGGTGGTAGAGCCCGACCCCCTCCTGCCGCTCGCCGTTGAAGTCGGGATTGCGGGGGTGGCCGGCGGCGACCGCCGCGTCGACGAACCGACGGGAGAGTCGGCGCGGCGAACGCGGCTCGGCGACGTTCAGCCGCCCGCCCATCCCGTGGTACTCCGACCCGCCCGGCTCGAAGTGCTCGCTCTTTCGGAAGTACGGGAGCAGCTCCTCGTAGCCCCATCCCTCGTTCCCGAGGTCGGCCCAGTGATCGTGTCGGCGGGGTGTCCCCGGATGTAGATCATCGCGTTGATCGAGGAGGAGCCGCCGAGGGTCTTCCCTCGGGGCCAGTAGAGCCGCCGCCCCGCGCACTCGGCCTGTGGTTCGGTGTAGTACTCCCAGTCGGCCGAGCTCCGCATCAGTTCGCCGAGCGCCAGCGGGATGTCGATCTCGCGCCTGTCGTTCGGCTCGCCCGCCTCGAGGACCAGGCCCGAGCGGTCCGAGCGCTCGGTGAGCCGGTTGGCCATCACACAGCCCGCCGAGCCCGCCCCGACCACCACGTAGTCGTACGTGCCGACCGTCCGTTGCATCTCCCCCGGATGCACGGTCACGGGATATAAACCACCTCGCCCGAGTGCCGGCAGTATAAGTCCCCGCCCGGACAGTACCGGCCATGCCCATCGGGTTCATCGGCGGGAGCGGCATCTACGAGGCGCTCGACCTGGCGAACGAGTCGGAAGTGGAGGTCTCGACGCCGTTCGGCGACCCCGCCGCGCCGGTGACGGTCGGGGAACTCGACGGGACCGAGGTCGCGTTCCTCCCGCGACACGGCCGGAACCACGGGTTCTCGCCGACGAACACGCCGTACCGCGCGAACCTCCACGCGCTGAAGTCCCTGGGGTGCGAGCGGGTGCTCTCCTCGAACGCCGTCGGGAGCCTCCGCGGGGACCTCCCGCCGCGCACGCTCGCCGTCCCCGACCAGGTCTTCGACCGGACGAGGTCCCGGCCGTACACGTACTTCGACGAGGGCGTCGTCGTCCACGTCGCGTTCGGCGAGCCGTACTGCCCGCACATGGTCGAGCACCTCGCCGAGTCGGCACGGGATGCGGACATCGACGCCGACTGCGAGCGCGGCGGCACGTACGTCTGTATCGAGGGCCCCCAGTTCTCGACCGTCGCCGAGAGCGAGTTCTACCGCGACCAGGGGTTCGACGTCGTGGGGATGACCGCCGTCCCGGAGGCGAAGCTCGCCCGCGAGGCCGAGCTCTGCTACGCCACGGTCGCCGGCGTCACCGACTTCGACGTCTGGAAGGCGGGGAGCGAGGTCACCCAGGAGGAGGTCGTCGAGAACGCGATCGCCAACGAGGCGAGCATCACGGAGGTCGTCGAGCGCGCGGTCGAGACGATGCCGGCCGAACGCGAGTGTGACTGCGGGTCGGCGCTCGACGGCGCCGTCGCCACCGCCCCGTCGAGCATCGACGCGGAGGCGCGGGAGCGGTACGGGGAACTGCTCGGCGACTACCTGTAGGTCACCGCCGGGGGGGTCGAGGAACGCGGGGCGTTCCCTGGCGAGCAGCAGTCCCCGCGCCACGACGGGGTAGACGAGCATCGCCGGGACCGACGTGAACACCGCGTCCGGGCTCCCCGTCGTCCCGAGGTAGAGGACGGCGCTCATCCGGACGACGGGAGCACCCGTCCCGAGCGGGACCGCGTCGTGCCCCGGACCGTACGCCCTACGTCCCCTCGTCCTCTCCCTCGTCGGCCCGACCGCCGTCGGCCAGCGCCTCCTGCCCGTCCGCCACCGCGCCGGGGTCCTGTATCCAGAGGTCGCCGAACAGCTCGTCCTGCTGGAGGCGGACCTGCCCGCGGTGGGCGAGGAAGAGGAGCCCGAGGAACGTCTCGACGACCGAGCCGCCCGAGTCCCGGACCTCCGCGAACAGCACCTCCGTCCGCCCCTTCTCGTACTGCTTCCGGAGGCTCGTGTACACCTCGTTGATGATCGCCTCCATGTCCTCGTCGTGGGCGGTCCCGGTGACGTCAGCGACGGTCGGCTCGTCGTCCATCCGGAAGTCGTCGGCCCCCCGGTAATCGAGGGTCTGGGTCCCCCGTGCGTAGCCCTCCGGGGAGTCGCTCGTGTCGTAGGTCCGGCGGGCCTTCCAGAACGACTCGCGTTCGCGCTCGCGGAGCTCGCGGACGAGCTCGTCCAGCGTCTCCGGCATCCCGCGGGCCCGCTTGCGCTCGAGCCGGCGGTCCATCTCCCGTTCGAGCTGATCGAAGGGGTCGACCGCCGCGCCCTCCGTCTCGAACCTCTCCATCGGCTCGGCGGGCTCGTCCCCCTCGTCGGGCTCCTCCAGCAGGTGGTCGGACTTCATCCGCAACAGGACCGAGGCGTAGAACAGCGCCCGGCCGGAGGTCCGCAGGTCCGACCGGTCCAGCCGGTCGAGGAACTTGTCGGTCACCGACACGATGTCGATGTCCCAGGGGTCTATCTCGCCGTCCTCCGCGAGGTTGACCAGCAGCTCGACGGGCTG
>PXRQ01000072.1 GCA_003022005.1 Halobacteriales archaeon QS_5_70_15 | reverse complement strand
GCGTCGACCATCTCCCCGTCGACGCGGAAGACGCCCCTGCCCTCCCGTTCGGCGGTCTCGGCGGCCTCGAGCACCCGCCGTGCCCACTCGACGCGTTCGGCCGCGGGCGTGAACGCCTCGTTGACGACCGGGACCTGCGAGGGGTGGATGCAGATCTTCCCGTCGAAGCCGAGTTCGAGCGCGAACGCCGTCTCCTCTGCCAGCCCCTCGCTGTCCTCGATGTCAGTGTGGAGGGTATCGATGGCGGCGATCCCCGCGGCCGCCGCGGCGAGGACGACGTGCTCGCGGGCGTACAGGACCTCCGTCCCCTCGTCGGTGCGGGTAGCGCCGACGTCCGCCGAGAAGTCCTCCGCGCCGAAGGCGAGCGCGTCGACGGGGGCCGCCGCCCCGATCTCCTCCGCGCCGAGGACGCCCGCGGCGGACTCGCAGATGGCGATCAGCGGCGCGTCGACGTCCCGCTCCGCGAGGATGTCGGCGAAGGTCTCGGCGTCCGCCGCGGACTCGGCCTTCGGGAGCATCACGCTGTCGACGGGGTTGTCCGAGAGCGCCACCTTGGCGTCCTCGTCGGCGACGGTCGTGTCGGCGTTCACGCGGACGCACACCTCGCAGTCGGGGTCGAAATCGGGATCCGAGAGCACGTCCGCGACGGCCTCCCTCGCTTCGGCCTTCCGGCCCGGCGCGACCGCGTCCTCGAGGTCGAAGATCACCACGTCGGCGCCGGACCCGGGTCCCTTCCGCATCATCTCCGGCCGGTCGCCCGGCGAGAACAGCAGACTGCGTCGTGCCATGACGGGGGGTCGGTGTCGGGCGACTTCTCCCTTTCCCCCCGTGCACGGTGAGCGTCGGTCCGCCGTTGGTTCCTGATACTGTCAGACATAACTACCTGAACATCATCGCCACCATGTACGGCGATATCGTTCACGGGCTTATGTCGACAGTATGACGCTCCGTGCCGTCCCTGCACCTGTCGGGAGCGAGGGTCGGACTCGCGTTCGACCTCGTACGGCGGCATTAACCCTCGATTAATGGCGTATTCACTGACCCTATCCGGGGCTAACGCACGATTACTTAACGGTATCGGTCCCCTCAACTGAGGATACCGAGTGGCCGGGTGGGATATCCCACTCCGGGGCTCGGGGGTGGAGGATGCACATAAAAGCGATGCTCCTCTCGGAGCGCGTGCGGAAGAGAGTACAGCTAGGGATCGTCCCCATCGTGGTCAGTTCCATCACCGCGATGGGAGCGACCGGACTGATCGAACTGGTCGGGATGGCGGAAGCAGTCTCACTGCTCGTGACGCTGATCGCGATTCAGGTGTATCTGATCGTCGCCCGCGTCCAGTTCGACATCAGACCCGTATTCGGGTGAGCAACACGGAACGTCAGGAGAGGACAACACTTCGACCCGGAATCCACGGGTTCCGGACCGTCGCGGGCGGAGGTAGAGCGGCAGAAACCACTGTGATCCCGGCTGGAATCCACGACGGACTCCTCCCTCCCCGGTAGCCTTTTATACGCCACCACCGACCCGGGGCCATGACCGGGCTCTACTACGAGGAGTTCGAGGTCGGCGAGACCATCGAGCACGACAAGCGCCGGACGATCAGCGAGCGCGACAACCAGGCGTTCTGCGACATGACGATGAACCAGCAGCCGCTCCACCTCGACGCCGAGTTCGCGGCGGACACGCAGTTCGGCGAGCGGCTCGTCAACGGCCTCTACACGATGAGCCTCGCCGTCGCGCTGACCGTCCCCGACACCACCGACGGGACCATCGTCGCGAACCTCTCCTACGACGGGGTGGAACACCCGAACCCGGTGTTCCACGGCGACACGGTCTACGCGCGGACGACGGTGACCGACAAGCGCGAAACGAGCGACGGCGAGCGGGGCGTCGTCACGATGCACGTCGAGGCGTTCAACGTCGAACCCGAGGGCGAGGACACGCTCGTCTGCGAGTTCGACCGGACGGCCCTCTCGCTGAAGCGCCAGGGGACCGAGGACGACGAGTAACGGGCCAACCGCGGCCGGTTCCCGCGGTCGAAAGCGTCAGTCGGGTCCGGCCGCCACGCCGACGACCCACCGCCAGCGCTCCTCGAACGTCCCTTCCAGGACGGCGACGAGGTCGGTCGCCTCCCGCACCCGCTCGGCGGGCGGGTCGGCGGGGTAGAGCCGCGTGGCCATCGCGGGGATGGCATGGAACCGCCCGACGGCCCCGGCGGTCGTCGCGAACCGCCAGGTGCCGGTTTCGGTGGGTAGCGCCTCCGAGAGCCCTCCCTCGACCGCGTCCGCGCCGGCCGGCGAGCGTGAGTCCCGCTCGAGCCGCTCGAAGGCGTCGACGCCGTCGTCGTCGACCCACCCGAGCGGGGCGACCGCTCCGACGACGCCGCCCGGACGGCAGACCCGCGCGGCCTCCCGGACCGCGACCGCGGGGTCGGGAACGATACCGTCGGACAGAACGGTTGCTAGTCTCGACTGGTAGCGTACCCTGGTCGACTCTATCAAAGCCTCCGTCCGACGGTAGAGGAAGAGCGACGCGGTGAACGCCACCCCGTCGAAGGTGTCGTCGCCGAACAGCAGGCGGTCGAAGTCGCCCTGGACGGGGTCGTCGGCGTCGTTCGCGCGGAGCATCCCGCGGCTCGGGTCCAGCGCGACCGTCCGCGACCCGGATTCGGCGAGGACAGCCGTGCTGATGCCGGTCCCCGCGCCGGCGTCGAGCAGGTCCTCGAGCGGACCGTCGGCACGGGCGGACATCTCCGCGCGGAGCGGTCGCGCGAGCGCACCGAAGCGCCCGGTGCAGCGCTCGTGGGCCTCGTACGCGGGGACGCTCGCGTCGAAGTTCGCGCGGATCGCGTCGTTCAGTCCCGCCACGTCCTCGCGGTCGGCGAGCTCCTCCTGCCTCCCGTACGTACACCGGTTCCGGTCATGCGACGGTGGTGTGGCACCACTCGCATATGGTCGGCGGTCCGGGACCCGCACATCCCCGGCGGACCGTCGAGGCCCCGGACGTCGACCGCCCTCGTTATCCCGTCGAGTCCCCGAGAGGGACGCATGCGAGCCGAGACGCTCTACCGCCGGGGCGAGGCAGCCGTCACACGTGTTCTCTCGACTGCGGTCCTCGCCCGCCTCTCGCTCGGGCTGATGATCCTCGCCGCGGGGGTCCACAAGCTGTTCGATCCCGGCGCGTGGGCGGTCTACGTCGTCGACTGGCTGGCGCCGTGGCTGGCCGTCTCGCCGGTCGCCTCCATGCTCGTCAATGGCTACCTCGAGATCGGGTTCGGCCTCGCGCTGCTGGCCGACCGCTACACCGCGTTCGCCTCGCTCGTCGCCGCCGTCTCGCTCACCGCAACGGTGGGGTATCTCGCGCTGGTGTTCGCCACGCAGGGCGCGTTCGGTGACATCCTCGCGAGGGACGTCGGCCTGGCGGGATCGGCGTGGGCGGTGTTCGTCGGATCGGTCCGGGGGTGATCGCGGGCGGCGATCCGCCTACAGCACCGTCCCGTGTTTCTTCTCCGGGAGGTCCTTCTCGACGGTCTCGTAGAACGCGAACCGCTCGACGAGCGCCTCGCGCAAATCGGAGGGCGGGACGACATCGTCGATGACCACGTCGCTGGCCATCCGGCGGACGTCGATATCCTCGCGGAACTCCTCGCGGAGCTGCTGCTCCATCCCCGCGCGCTCCTCCTCGTCCTCGATGCCGGCGAGCCGGTTGGCGTAGACGGCGTTGATCGCGGCCTCGGGACCCATGATGGCGATCTCCCCGGAGGGAAGGGCGATGGTCGACTCGGGGTCGTACGCCGGGCCGGACATGGCGTAAATGCCCGCGCCGTAGGCCTTCCGCACGACCACGCACTGCTTCGGGACGGTCGCCGACGACGTCGCGTAGATCATCTTCTTGCCCTTCTCTAAGATCCCCTCCTTCTCGACCTGCGAGCCGGCCATGAACCCGGGCGTGTCACAGAGGTAGAGCAGGGGAACGCTGTATGCGTCGCACTTCCAGATGAACTCGGCCGCTTTCCGGGCGGCGTCGGGGAAGATGGCGCCCGCGCGCTGGGCGGGCTGGTTGGCGACGATCCCGACGGGTCGGCCGTCGATGCGCGCGAACGCGGTGAGTATCTCGCTCCCGAACTCCGGCTGGAGCTCGAACAGCGAGTCGTGGTCGACCACCCGCTCGATGACGTCGTTCATGTCGTAGCCGCGGTTGGGCTCGCTCGGGACCACCTCGTCGAGGCCCTCGGGCGAGCGCGTGGGCGGCCGGGGCTCCGCACGCGGGGGCCTCTCGTCGCTGTTGTCCGGGAGGTACGCGATGAGGTCCGCCACGAGTTCGCGGGCGTGCTCCTCGTCCTCGGCGACGAGGTCGGCGGAGGAGGAGTACTTCGCGTGTACCTCGGCGCCGCCGAGGTCCTGCATGTCTATCTCCTCGCCAGTGACCATGCGGACCATCCGCGGGGAGGCGATGGCCATCGCTGACATCCCGCGGACCATCACGGTGAAATCGGCGAACACCGGCGTGTAGGCGGCACCGGCGATACACGGCCCGTAGAGCACGCAGATCTGCGGGACCCGACCGGAGAGCATCGAGTGGTTGTAGTAGTACTTCCCGATCCCCTCGCGGTTGGCGAAGAAGCCGCTCTGCTCGTCGATCCGTCCCCCCGAGGAGTCCATCAGGTAGAGCACCGGCCGGCCGGTCTCCAGCGCGCGCTGCTGCATCCGGAGGAACTTCTCGACGCCGCGCTCGGCCATCGAGCCCGCCTTGACGGTGTAGTCGTTGGCCATGAAGTGGACGTCCCGGCCCTCGAACGTCGCGGCGCCCGTGATCAGCCCGTCCGCCGGCAGGCGGTCGTCGCTGTCGAAGGCCGCGAACTTCCCGTCCTCGAACCGGAGCCCGTCCTCGCCGAACCAGAGGTCCATCCTGTCGCGGACGAACAGCTTGTCCTGCTCGGGGAGCCGCTCCTTGTACTTCTCGGGGCCGCCCTCCAGGATGTCGGCGATCTCCTCGCGGAGGCGTTCCTCCCGCTCGGTGGGGCCGAGGTCGTCCCCGATCGGTACCTCGAGCTCGGCCGACTCGACCGCCGCCGGTTCGTCGGCATCCCCCAGGAAGACCTCCACGTCGCGGTCGACGTGGGCGGCCAGCGCCTCCGCGATGGCCGAGGCCTCCTCGACGCTCGCGTCGCCGCCGATCCGTATCTTCATGTCCCGACCCACCCCCGGTCGACCTATACCGTTTTCGGGGACGGTGGTCTCCCCCGGCGTTCGGATACCGGCTACCGACCGACCACTTCGACGTCCGAGACCTCGAAGCGCGCCCCGCCGTCGGCCCGTTCGACCGCCCCGATCGTCCACCCGTGGGCGACGGCGATGCGCTCGCAGATGGCCAGCCCGAACCCCTTGCCCCCGGAGTCGTCCGAGTAGCCCGTCTCGAACACCGCCGTCAGTTCGTCCTCCGGGATGCCCGGCCCGTCGTCCCCGACGAAGAACCCCGCGCGTTCCCCCTCGAGCGAGCCGACGGTGACGGTCACGTCGGATCCGGCATGGGTGAGGGCGTTGTCGAACAGGTTCTCGAACAGCTGCTGGAGCCGCTGTCGGTCGGCCGAGACGACCAGGTCGACCTCGGCGGAGAGTGTGGCCTCCTCCCTCCCGACGACGCTCCAGGCGGCCTCCGCTACGCTCCCGAGATCCGTCGGGTCCGGTTCGTGGATCCCCTCGCCCTCCTTGGCCAGTAGCGCCAGGTGGTCGAGCAGTTCGGTCGCGCGGGCGAGCGCCTGTTCGGCCGAGTCGAGCCGGGAGAGATCGCCCGTCTCGCGGGCCAGCTCGACGTTGCCCTTCGCGACGGCGAGCGGGGTGCGCAGGTCGTGCGAGATGGATCTGATGAGGTCTCGCAACCGGTCGTTCCGGTCGGAGAGCACCTCTTCGCGGTGACTCTCGCTGCCGTCGGGCGTCGCCTCCATGGGCCTCGTCGTCCCATCGACGGCATCCCGGATAACGGGGTCGCTTTCGTCTGCAAGCCGTGGGCGTATCGCTCCTCGCGAAGTGTCCGCGTGGGTGTCCTCATACGGTCGTACGTACCGATGTACCGGCGATACCCCGGACAGGGTCGGGTATCGACGGGAAAAGACGACGCACGACCGTATCAGTCGAGCGCGTCCTCGAGCCGGGCGATGAGGTCCGCGTTCCCCACGTGGACCGGGACCCGCTGGTGGATCTCCTCGGCCTCGACGTCGAGTATCGAGCGCTCGCCGTCCGAGGAGACCCCGCCGGCGGCCTCGACGACGTGCGCGACGGGGTTGCCCTCGAACTGGAGCCGGAGCTTCCCGTCCGGCGCTCCCTCGACTGCCGGATAGGCGAACAGACCGCCGTAGGCGAGCACCTGGTTCACGTCGGCGATCATCGCGCCGCCGTAGCGGAGCTTCAGCCGGTCGTCCTCGAGGGTCTCGACGAACTCGGCGAGGTCCTCGTGCCAATCGGGGACCCGACCGCCGACGCCGTAGACCGTGGGCTCCCCGGGCACGGTCAGCTCCTCCTCGACCGGCCGGCGGACGACGGCTTCCCCGGCGACGCCGTCGGTGAGATGGCCCCCGATCGGGTCCCCGTCCGGCCGTTCGAGGACGTACTCGGTGACGGGACCGTCCGTCGCGACGGTCATCGTCGTGATCGGCCCGAGGAGCACCCAGCCGGCGGCGACGATGCGGCGACCCGAGGCCGGTAGCGGTTCGTCATAGACCGCGAAGACGACGCCCATCGGGTTGTTCGACCGGAGGTTCGAGGAGCCGTCGAGCGGGTCGACCGCGACGTGGTGGCGACCGTCGCCGTCGCCCTCGACGACCGACGGTCGCTCCTCGCTGGCGTACGCGGCGACGGAGTCGATCGAGCGGAGCCGCTCCTCCAGCAGCGAATCGGCCCAGACGTCGGCCTCTAGCTGCTCCTCGCCGGAGGGGTTCTCCCCCTCGGTGTAGCCCCGGCGACCGGCGAGCCCGCCGCTCACCTCGACGGCCGTCTCCGCGACGGTGTCGACGATGCGCTCGACGGTCATCTCACGCCTCGGCGGCGGCGAGCGCCTCCTCGACGGACGCCTCCTCGAAGATGACCTGCCCGAGGGCGTCGAGGATCCGGTGCGGGTTCTCCCGCTGCCAGACGTTCCGGCCGACGGCGAGGCCCTTCCCGCCGGCGTCCATCGTGGCCTTCACGTCGGTCAGGAACGCCTCGTCGGAGACCTTCGACCCCCCGGACATCACGACCTTCGTCGGACCGGCCATCCGAACGGCGTCGGCCATCGCCTCGCCCGACCCGGGGTACTTCACCTTCGCCACGTCCGCGCCGAGTTCCAGCGCCAGGCGGGCCGCGTAGGCGATGGTCCCCGGCTTGGTGTCGTTCTTCAGTCCCTGGCCGCGCGGGTAGGACCACATCACGACCGGGAGGTCGTACTCCCGGGCGCGCTCCTGGGCGTCGCGGAACTCCTCGACCATCTCGATCTCGTGGTTCGACCCGCCGTACACCGTGAACCCGACCGAGGAGGCGCCGAGGTCGTGGGCGTAGTCGACGGTACAGTTCACCGCCGAGTCGGGTTCGCCCATCCAGAGGTTCGACGTCCCGTTCAGTTTCAACAGCAGGTCCACGTCGCCCCTGTAGGAGGGATAGAACGCCTCGGCGATCCCCTTCTGGACCGCGATGGAGGTGACCGCGGGGTGGGTCGCCGCCTCGAACGTCCGCTCGGGGTTCGCGCTCTCGGGGACCTCCTCGAAGTCCACGGGCCCGTGCTCGAGGCCGTGGTCGTACGCGAGTATGAGCACCTTGCCGTCCCGACAGAGCGCCGAGTCGTCGATGGGGATCATACGCCCGAACGTGCGTCGACGCGACTCAAGAATCTATTGGAAGGTTCGACCCGTAGGAGCCCCGAGAGGTGGCTTTCTGGATTTTTACTCGAAATCGAAGCAATCGTCGAACCCGCCACGACCCGGGAGGTTTCGTCGTCCCCGGACGGTCCGCCGGGTATGGAACCCACGCGACGGACCGTGACCGCCGGGGACGTGACCGATCTACGCCTCCGGGCGGTCGCCGCGGACGGGGAGGCACGGGCCGGGGGAAAACGGCCCGAGGAGGCCGTGTCGTTCGTCCACGGCGCGACCTACCCCGGGCGGGCGGCGTTCGCGCCCGCGCCGGCGTACTCGTGGCTGGCGGCGACGGCCGCGGCAGGCTGGGACGCATTCGCGCTCGACGTATGGGGGTACGGGGAGCGCGACCCGCCGGAGGTGGCCTCGCACACGGCGTTCGCGCCCGTGTTCCGGCTCTCCGAGGAACGGGTGGCGGAGTTCGACCTCGGGGATCCGCCGCGTCCCGCGCGGGTCGTCACGCAGTCCGAGGCCCGCGAGCGGTGGGAGTCGCAGTTCCCCGAGGGGACCGAACCGGGGGAGTGGCACGACGGTGACGCCTTCCGTGCGTTCTGGGCGGCGGTCCGCGGTTCGAACCAGGGGCTCGCCGGGACCGAGGACCCCCCCATCCGGGCGCCGAACGGTACGCTCGTCGACATGCGGCGCGCGGCTGCGGGCGAGGACCCCTACGATCCCGGCGCGGTCGACGTGCCGACGCTGGTCGTCCGAGGGTCGAACGATCCGACCGCGACCCGCGAGGACGCCCTCCCGCTGTACGACGCGCTCGGGGACGCACGCCGGTACGTCGAACTCGCCGGCGGGACCCACCTCACGCCGCTGGAGCACCGCCGCGAGGAACTGTACGCGACGCTGAACGGCTTCCTCGACGCCCTCGCCGGGGGATGATCGCCGCGTCGACCGGGCCAGATTGCCCCTGCGTCGACCGGCGGTAGGCTTAGGCCCCCAGGTACGCGAGACGGGGCCATGCGCGAACTCTCCGAGGTCGAGACGGTGGGCGTCGTCGGCGCGGGCACGATGGGCAACGGCATCGCACAGGTCGCGGCGACGAACGGCTACGACGTGGTGATGCGCGACGTCGAGCAGTCGTTCGTCGACCGGGGGATGGAGTCGATCGAGGACTCGCTCTCCCGGTTCGTCAGCAAGGACGAGCTCACGGCGTCCGAGGCCGACGCCATCGCCGAGCGGGTGTACGGCACGACCGACCTCGCGGACCTGTCGACGGCGGATCTCGTCGTCGAGGCCGTCATCGAGGAGATGGAGGTGAAACGCGACGTCTTCTCCGATCTCGACCGGGTCTGTGACGGGGACGTGGTGCTCGCGACCAACACCTCGACGCTCTCGATCACGACCATCGCGGCCGCCACCGACCGGCCGGAGCTCGTCGTCGGCCTCCACTTCATGAACCCCGTCCCGATCATGGAGGGCGTCGAGCTGGTGGTCGGCGAGAAGACCGACGCCGCTGTCGTGGACCTGGGTCACGGGTTCGCCGAGTCGCTCGACAAGGAGACCTGGGAGTCCGACGACAAGCCCGGGTTCGTCTCCAACCGGATCCTCATGCCGTGGATCAACGAGGGGGTCCGCGCCTACGACGAGGGGGTCGCGGACAAGGAGGACGTCGACCGCGGGATGAAACTCGGGACGAACGTCCCGATGGGGCCGCTCGAACTCGCCGACCACATCGGCCTCGACGTGGTGCTCGACGCGACCGAGACGCTCCACGAGGAGCTCGGCGACCGGTACAAACCCGCCTACTTGGTAAAGCGGAAGGTCGATGCCGGCGACCTCGGCAGGAAGTCGGGGAAGGGGTTCTACGAGTACGACGAGTAGAACGGGTTCCCGTGGCGGTGGGACCGAAAGGGGCCGCCGGTTCGAGGAAGGCGGGCGACGCAGGGACCGTAGGCCGAGTGAAACGAGGCCGAGGACCGCAGCGAGCCCCCCGACTCGAACCGACGGGGACGTTCGAGCTGTCTCCAGTGACCAGTAGTCGTACAGATCATAACAGCTCGAAAGCCCCCGGACGCTACGCTCCCGGGACCCGTCGCGGTTCCCGGGTACTCACTCGCTTTGCTCGTTCGCGTCCTGCGGTCCTTACGTCGTCCGGGTTCGCGTAGCGTGGGTTGCCGGCTCCGCCGGCAATCGAATAGCGTCGCCGTCCGAAACGGCGAAGCCGCCACGCGCGGCCCTTTCATACGGTCGTGCGTAGTCCTCTACCGATGATCGCCGATCCCGGCCGGGCGATCGCCGGTACATCGTCACCCACGACCGTATCAGTCCCACCCGACATCCGTGCCCGGTCCGGCGGCGAACACCCGACACCTGCGGCCGACCCACTACCCTCGGAACAGTCAAGTGAGAACAGCCGAACGGCCAGGTATGGACTTCAGCCCGACGGCCGAACAGAAGCAGATCAAGGAGATGATCGCGGAGTTCGTCGACGAGGAGGTGGTCCCCCGCGCGTCGGAGATCGACCACGAGGACGAGTTCCCGGTCGACCTCGTCGAGGAACTCGCCGACCTGGGGCTGATGGGGATGCCGTTCCCCGAGGAGTACGGCGGGGCCGGCCTGGACTACCACGCCTATCCGATGGCGCTCGAGGAGATATCCCGGGGCTCCGGTGGGCTGGGCACCGTCGTCGCCGCCCACATCTCGCTGGCGGGGAACATGGTCTACGAGTTCGGGACCGAGGATCAGAAGGAGGAGTATCTAAAGCCGCTGGCGCTCGGCGAGGACGTCGGCGCGTTCGCGCTCTCGGAACCGGGGGCGGGGTCGGACGTGCCCGCGATGGACACGATTGCCGAGAAGAACGACGACGGCTACTACATAAACGGCGGGAAGCTCTGGATCTCGAACGGCTCGGTCGCCGATACGGTGACGGTCTTCGCCAAGACCGACCCTGACGCCGGCAACAGGGGCATCTCCTCGTTTATCGTCCGGCCGGAGGAGGACGACGGGTTCGTCGTCGAGGGCACCGAGGACAAGCTCGGCGACAAGGGGTGTCCCACTGCGGAACTGCGGTTCGACGACTGTTTCGTCCCCGAGGACCGCCTGCTCGGCGAGGAGGGCGACGGGTTCGTCCAGGCGCTGAAGACGCTCAACGGCGGTCGCATCACCATCGCGGCCCGGTCGGTCGGCATCGCACAGGCCGCCCTCGACGCCGCCCTGGAGTACAGCCAGGACCGCGAGCAGTTCGACCAGCCGATCTCCGGGTTCCAGTCCATCCAGCACAAGCTCGCCGACATGGACACGAAGACCCGGGCGGCGCGGCTGCTGATGCACTCCGCCGCCGACCGGAAGATCCGGGGCGAGCGGTACATCAAGGAGGCCGCGCAGGCGAAGCTGTTCGCCAGCGAGGTGAGCCGGGAGGTCGCCAACGAGGGGATCCAGATCCACGGCGGCTACGGCTACACGAAGGACTTCCCCGCCGAACGGTACTACCGCGACGCCAAGCTCAACGAGATCTACGAGGGGACCAGCGAGATCCTCCGGAACACTATCGCGAACGACCTGCTGGACTGAGACGGACCACGTCCGGCCGTAGCGCGGCCGCCGTTTCCTCCTCCCGGCGTGAGGGAACGAACGTGGCTACCGGTCGACGGCGTAGGGGTTCTCCCGTTCGAGCGGCGGGTCCTGGACCCGGAGGTACGGCGGTTCGGTCGTGTACTCGACGAGCGAGGTGGTGCCGATGAACCCGCATGGGGACTTTTCGAGGGTGACGTACTGGAGACCGTCGTCGGCCAGCCAGGTCCGGATCACCTGCTCGGCGGCGTTCGTGTAGAACCCGGAGACCTCGTCGGGGGTCACCGAAGGGTTGTGGACGTGGATCATGAGGTCCTCCTCGCGGAGCATCCGCGACTCCTGCCAGTACCGGACCGTCCGGGCCGCCTCGGCGCCGAGGGAGTTCACCATCGCGTCGGCGTTGACGAGCGAGAGCCGCAGGCGGTCCTCCGAGCGGTCGGCGACGACGTCGAGGACGGACTGGACGCCGGTCGTGGACTCGCGGGCAGCGAAGACGTTCCGGTCGGTCTCGTCCCACGCGCCGATCCGGTCGAGGACGAACAGCCGGTCCGAGTCGAGGAGGTCCGGGACCCGCTCATCCCGGTCGGCCACGGCGGTCTCGAGCCCGCTCGGCCGCATCCGGATGGTCGGGACGAGGAGCAGCGCGGCGTCCCGGTCCAGCGCCGCGCCGACGACGGCGTGAACAGCGCCCGGAGGTTGGCGTAGCCGTCGTGCTCGAGGAGCACGCCCGTCCCGGTCGCCAGTCCGCCGCCGCAGAGGGCGTCGAGGCCCGGAACGCCGATGGCGGTGTGACTGTGGGTCTTCAGTTCGGGGGGTTGTGAGCGCCGGGCCGGGCCGGCCCGCACCCCCTCCGGGACGAACTCCAGTTCGACCCGTCGGGTGTCGTGGTCGACCCCGCGCATCTTCCGCACCGTGAGGAACCGGTGAGGGTCGTCGTTGATCCGCTCGCGGGAGAGTTCGAGGACGCCGTGGGTGCTGCACTGGAGCGGCGCGGCCACTTCGCGTCGGGGTTCTCGGCCGCCGCGGGCAGGAGCGTCGTCGCCCCGAACTCCCCGGTGAAGAACTGGACGAGCTCGAGGACGGTCCGGCGGAACTCGCCCGCGTCGTCGCTCATGACCGACAGCCCCGAGATCGAGTCGAAGACGAGGCGGTCGACGGGGGCGAAGAAGTCGAGGTAGCGCTTGAGGTACCGGGCGGTGAACGGGGGATCGAACGCGTCGCCGAGCACCTCCCCGCCCCCGTCCGGGTCGCTCTCGCCGAGGTGGCGGAGCACGAGCTCGTCCTCGCCCTCGAGGGTCTCGCCGGTCGCCGCGTGGACCGTCGCGAACGCGAGGTCGGGATGCTCGAGCTCGTAGTCGTAGTCGTCGAACGAGTCGTGGAGCTCCTCGAAGCTCTGTTCCGTGCTGATGAACAGCGCGGACTCGTCGTCGGCCAGCCCGCTCTGGAGGAACTGCATCCCGAGCGTGCTCTTGCCGGTGCCGGGACCGCCGGTCACCAGCACCGAGCGGTTCCGCGGAACGGCGCCGTTTAGCATCCCGTCGAGGACGGGGTCGCCGAACCCGGCCGGGGTGTCCGTCGCCATGTCCTCCGGCTACCCCGTATCGGCCGATATAGCCCCGTCCCGGCTCACCGAGCGACAGCGCCACCGCGCTGGGCCGCGCGGAGCGGGGGCGACGGCCCGTCGGCGTACGGGTACCGGAACGGACGGTCGGCATCGGAACCGGAAGGCTGGCGTTGGAACCGGAAGGTTGGCGTGGGCGGTGGCCGTACGTCCCGGCGATGAGCGAGGACGTCGCGCGAGCGGGAGACGTCACGGCCCGCTACCGCGAGACCGACGAGGAGCGGCTCCTGGAGTTCGAGCGAACCGCCGCCGGGGCGAGCGGGAACGCGTCGGCCGCCGCGACGGCCGCGATCGCCCAGAACCGCGAGGGGTACGCGATGCTGAAGGTCCGGCCGACGGGCGACGGCGACGAACTCGAGCGCTACTACGGGTTCGACATGGCGCTGGACCACGTCGCCGAGCGACTGGGCGTCGCGGTCACCGACCTCCCGGTGCCCGACGCGGCCGCCGACATGGGGATGTAGCCCCCACCGACCGTTCGCTGCCCCCGGAGACCGCCACCGCGGTCCCCGCCCGTCGCCGTCCCGGTTCCCGCCGGATGTGGTGGGTTCGGCGGGCGACGATTCTCCGAGGGCGAAGATTTTCTTCGGAACTCCGAACTGAAACGACGTGAACCCGAAACCATTAACCCCGACAAGCCCGAGGTTTCGGGTGACCTAAGTCCATGGCAACGCTGGAAATCAAGAACCTGCACGCGGACGTAGCGGAGGAGGGTGGCGAGACCATCCTCCGGGGCGTCGACCTCGAGGTCTCCTCGGGGGAGATCCACGCCCTGATGGGCCCGAACGGGAGCGGCAAATCGACCCTCGCGAAGATCATCGCCGGCCATCCGTCGTACGAGGTGACCGAGGGCGAGGTCCTCATCCACCTGGAGGAGGGGGACTTCGGCGAGGAGTTCGAGGTCCCGGAGGACAAGCGGGTCTGGGACCTGCTCGACCTGGAGCCGAACGAGCGCGCCGCGCTCGGCGTCTTCCTCGGCTTCCAGTACCCCGCCGAGATCGAGGGCGTCACGATGGTAAACTTCCTCCGGACGGCGCTCAACGCCAAGCTCGAGGAGCGCGAGGAGCTCTTCGAGGACGAGGACGAGGCGGAGGACGAGGAAGAGGAAGACGTCGGCTACGAGACCTCCCCGATGGAGGGTCCCGCCGACGAGGGCGAGGTCGGCGTCGCCGAGTTCCAGCAGCTCCTCGCGGAGAAGATGGAGCAGCTGGACATGGACGAGACGTTCGCCCACCGGTACCTCAACGCCGGGTTCTCCGGCGGGGAGAAGAAGCAGAACGAGGTCCTCCAGGCCGCGATCCTCGAGCCGGCGATCGCGGTGCTCGACGAGATCGACTCCGGGCTGGACATCGACCGGCTCCAGGACGTCTCCCACGGCATCAACGCCCTGCGCGACGAGCAGGGGAGCGGCATCCTCCAGATCACCCACTACCAGCGGATCCTCGACTACGTCGAACCCGACCACGTCCACGTCATGCTCGACGGGCAGATCGCCAAGAGCGGCGGCGCGGAGCTGGCCGAGCAGCTCGAGGACGAGGGCTACGACTGGGTCCGCGAGGAGGCCTTCGGGGCCGCGTAACCGCAAATGGTTACACACAGGCTAATAAGTCGGCGGATACAAACCACGATCACTAACCCATGAGTTCCGAACAAGACCACCTCAAGGAGACCGACACCGAGGCCCGCTTCGAGTTCAAGAAGGAGGAGAAATCCGCGTTCAGGTCCGAGAAGGGCCTGACCGAGGAGACCATCCGCGTCATCTCGGAGGACAAGAACGAACCCGAGTGGATGCTCCAGCGCCGCCTGCGCGCGCTGAAGCAGTTCCAGCAGATGCCGATGCCGACCGACTGGCCCGGCCAGCCGGATCTGAGCGAGGTCGACATCGACGAGATCGTCCCCTACATCCGGCCGGACATCGAGACGCGCGGCGGCGCGGACGAGTGGGAGGACCTCCCCGACGAGATCCGGGACACCTTCGACAAACTGGGTATCCCCGAGGCCGAGCGGAACGCCCTCTCGGGCGTCGGCGCCCAGTACGAGTCGGAGATCGTCTACCAGAACATGCAGGAGCAGTGGGAGGAGAAGGGCGTTATCTTCATGGACATGGACAAGGCGGTGCGCGAGCACCCCGACATCGTCCGGGAGTACTTCATGACGAAGTGCGTCCCGCCCAGCGACAACAAGTTCGCCGCGCTCCACGGCGCCATCTGGTCGGGCGGCTCGTTCGTCTACGTCCCCGAG
>PXRQ01000071.1 GCA_003022005.1 Halobacteriales archaeon QS_5_70_15 | reverse complement strand
GTGGCGGTCGGCGCGTGCACCTCGTCGAGGGCCTCGACGGTCGGCGCGTTCACCACCGTGACGGTCTCGCCCGTCCTCGACACCCGGAAGGCGTCGACGAACGGCTCGTCCTCCGTGACGAACGTCCCCGGTTCGATCTCGGATCCGCCCAGACGGAGCAGGAGCATCGTCCGGTAGGCCCGCACGAACGCCCGGGCCTCGCTCTCGTTTGCCCAGACGATCCGCCAGACGTAGGCGCCCTCGGCGGCGCTCCGGCCGGTGCTGTCGGCGTAGGCGACGAGCGTGTCCCCGTCCCATCCGGCCGAGAGGCGGTGGTCGTAGTCCGTGGCGATCAGGTCGTCCTCGCGCGGGACGAACCCGTTCGCCCAGAGCATCACGTGGATGGTGGCGGTCGGCGCGTGCACCTCGTCGAGGGCCTCGACGGTCGGCGCGTTCACCACCGTGACGGTCTCGCCCGTCCTCGACACCCGGAAGGCGTCGACGGCCGACCAGTCCCCGCCGGAACGCTCCCGGAGCGCTCCGACGAAGTCCGGGCCGGTCGTGTACGGCTGGACGAACGCGAGGTAGACCCCGGGGTGGCGGGCGACGGCGTCCCCGTCCGGGGCCGCCCCGCGCGGTCCCGGGAGACACGACCAGTCGTCAGCACACCGCGATCGGTACGTCCGCTCGACGTACCGGGGATCGCCCTCGGTCAGTCCCCGGACGGCGACGCGGCGGTCGAACGTGTCGACGTCGTGGGAGCGGTCGAAGTGCTGGTCCTGGAGCGCGTGGACGAGCTCGTGGGACAGCGTCCCGGTGTCGACGCGCGGGCTCGCGTCGTCGCTCACGAGCACGATCCGTCCCCGGCTGTAGTAGCCGACGACGCCACCGCCGAACACGGCCTCGACCGCGTCGGTCGCGTTCTCGCCCTCGCCGGCGAGGAACAGCGCCTCCCTGACCTCCACGGGGACCGCCTCCTCGAACTCCAGGCCGCGGATCAGTTCGACCCGGGCCATCGTCCGGGCGACGACCGCCTCCCGCTCGCTCGCGTTCAGCCCGTCGCTCGCGTTCACCGACAGCGGGTCCGCCGCGGCGTAGCCGGCCTCCCACCCCAGGCGGTCCGTATCGGGCGAGGGAGTCGGGCTGGCCTCCGGGGTCGGCTCGGCGGGCGGGCGGGCGCTCGTCGGCTCCCCCGTCGGCGCCGGCGTCGGCCCCGCGAACGCGCCGCACCCGGCCAGGAGACAGCAGACGGCCAGCAGCGCGGTGGCCGTGCGGGCGGGGCTCATCGGCGCGGCGGTCTCACGAGGGGGGCGCGTAGCCGTCGTAGACCTCGCCCAGGTCCGACCGCGTCGGGGCGTTGACCACGGTGACCGTGTCCCCCTCGACGTCGATGTAGAAGCTGTCCCCGAACGGCCCGGAGTCGATCCGCCAGTGGTTCGGGCTGCCCGAAACCCGTTTGCCACCCCAGTGGGACAGCAGCCGCCGGTACCCCTCGAGGAACTCCGCGGCCTCGCTGGCGTTCGTCCAGACGATCCGCCAGACGTACGCCGTCTCGTTCTCGCCGGCGTCGGGGTTCGCGTAGACGTGCATCCGGTCGCCCTCCCAGCCGTCGGTGACGGGCAGGCCGTAGTTCAGCGGGTCCGAGCTGTTGACGTCCCCGTCCTCGTCGACGTTGAGCCACTCGCGGGGCCCGATCACCCGCGACTGGTTGTAGTCGTCGTACAGCGTGTAGGCGAACATCGAGGAGATCGCCGACTGGCCGAGCGTGGCGTAGGCCGGGCGGACGCCACCCGGTCGCGGCGGTTCGGGCCGCAGCCGCTCCCAGCCGCCCGAGTTGGTGTCCTCGAAGCTCACGTTCGCGGGCGGGTCCTCGCCGTAGCGGTCGGGGTAGATGACCTGCTCGGAGCTGGCGGGGACGTCCGCGTAGAGCTCGTCGACGGCCGCCCAGCCGCCCTGCCGGTAGCGCGACTCGACGAACCCCGGCCCGTCGCTGTACGGGAAGAAGTTCACGAAGTAGACGCCGAGGTGGAGGTCGCCGTCGCCACCGCCGCCGTCGGTCGAGACGTTCAGACAGGACCACCCGGCCTCGCACCGCTGGCGGTAGCGGTCCTCGACGAGGTTCGCCTCCCCCTCGATGAGCCCGTTCCGACCGTTGGCCCCGTCGCGGGTCGAGGCCCGGTAGGTCGAGAGGTTGAACCGCTGGTCCTGGAGGGCGTGGACGAGCTCGTGGGCCAGCGTGAACTCGGTGCTCAGGGTCGGGGTCTCGCTCTCGCTGACGACGACGATCTCGTCCCTGTCCGGCGAGTAGAACCCGAGGACGCTCGACCCGCGGTTGGCGTTCTGGACGGCGAGCGCGTCGCGGTCCTCGCCGATCAGGAACAGCGCCTCGAACTTCGTGTTGTCGAACGCGCGGAACCCAGCGGTGTAGTCGGCGTCGCCGCCGGCGAACTCCTGCCGGTACGTCTCGCGGTTGATCACCGTGACGGGGACCCGCTCGGTGAACTCCGCTTCCCGGACGACCTCGACGCGGGCGATGGCCCGGGTGACGGTGGCGTTCAGCTCCGTCGAGTTCAGACCGTCCTCGGGGGTGCTGTCCAGCGACTCGTTGTACCAGTACCCGGCCTCCCAGCCGATGCGGTCCTCGGCCGGGTCGGCGAAGTCGAACGACGAGGCGGCCGGCGACCCCGTTCCGGATGGAGACGTCGACCCGGACGTCCCCGTCGGCGTCGACGGGGCCGAGTCCGGGGTGTCCGTGGGCGCGTCGGTCCCGGTCGGCTGTGGGGTCGCCTCGGGCGCGGGCGTTCCCTGGAACCCGGTGCCACAGCCGGCGAGGACCAGCGCCAGGGCGACCACCACGGTGGGGAGCGTTCGCATGGACGGGACGAGGGGCGGGTGGGTCAAAAGCCCCGCGGGCGACCGCCGGACGGCGCCCGGCTCCGCGCGTCGGCCGGAGGTCCCGTCGTCGGTCGGACGTCACGGTGTCGACCGTGGGTGGCGGCGATCGAGTCTCAGGGGACCACCGCGCGGGCCCGCTCGCCGTCCCACGCGAGGCGGCCCTCGACGCGGAGCTTCTCGACGTGGGCGCGGACCGTCGCCTCCGCGAGTTCGCGCACCCCCGAGACGTCCTTGTCGTAGGCGGCGTCGGTCACCTCGGGTATCGTCTCGGCCCCGTCCCGGACCGCCCGGAGGACCCGCTCCTCGCGGTCCCGGCGGTGGTCGATGAGCCGCTCGCAGGTCGCGCGGGGATCCTCGATGGCCGGGCCGTGCGCCGGGTGGAGCCGCGGTGGGTCCCGCGCCCACAGCCGGCGCAGCGAGGAGACGTACGCCCGCATGTCGCCGGTGGGATGGCCCACGACGACGCTCCCCTCGGCGACGGCGAGGTCGCCGACGAGGTACTCGTCCCCGTCGGTGCCGGGGAACCGGAAGCCGACGTGCTCGGGCGCGTGGCCGGGCGTGTCGACCACCTCGACGGTCCCCTCGCCGGTCTCGATGGCGGTCCCGTCCGCGAACGTCCGGTCGGGGGTGGTGCCGGTCGCGGCCTCGAAGGCCCCCTCGCGGCCGACCCGGCACCAGACGGTCGCGCCCGTCGCCTCGGCGTAGTCGGCGACCGCGCCGATGTGGTCGGGATGGTGGTGCGTGAGCGCGACGTGGGCCACCCGGTCGACGAGCGCGTCGAGGCCGTCGGTCCGGGCCGCCGGATCGACGAGGAGGGCCGCCTCGTGCCCGAGGACGTATGCGTGTGTCTGTCCGGTCGGGGACGCCGTCCGGACGCGACAGCTCACCCGTTCGTGCTCCATACGGGAAGACGTGGCCGCCGCCGACTTCTACTTGACGAGGAAGTAGACCTGCTTGCGGGCGTCGTGGAAGGAGTAGCGCGACCCGACGAGGTCGGCCTCGTCGAGCCGGTTCAGGGCATACCTGACGGTGCGGTCGGGGAGGAGCGACTCCTCGGCGAGCTGCCCCTGCGAGAGCGGGGAGGCGTCCTCCAGTACCTTCGCGACCAGCTTCGCGCTCGGCGGGAGCTCGCAGAGCCGTTCGCGGAACTCCGGGTCCGCCATCGGCGATTCGCCCTCCCCCGCGCGCTCCTCCGTCGTCGTGCTCATACCCGCGAGGGGTTCCCACGGAGTCGTAAAACTTCCCTATATGTGTGACAAAACAATACGATGTAGTACCATGCGTATAATGATCCCTATAATCGCCGAGGTGACAGATGTTGCCGGAACCGGGTCGCGCGTGACGACGCGGCCCGCTGGCGGGTCGTCGCGGGGGTTTTCAGTACCGTTTTATGCTCCCCGGCGGGACCGTCACGTAGCGTGAAGGGACAGGAGTGGTACCAGGCCGACGAGGTGGCCGAGCAGTACGAGGACAAGCGGTTCTCGCGCGGCGGTCGGGTGATCGACCGGCGCGAGAAGGCGGCCGTCCTCGACGCGCTCGCCCCGCTCGAGGACCGCGCGGTCCTCGAGATCGCCTGCGGCACCGGCCGGTTCACGGTGATGCTCGCCGACCGGGGCGCGGACATCGTCGGGCTGGACATCTCCGACGCGATGCTGGACGAGGCCCGGGAGAAGGCCCGGTCCGCCGGCGTGCTGGACCGCCTCGAGTTCATGCGCGGGGACGCCGCCCGCCTCCCGTTCCCGGACGACCACTTCGACGCGGTGTTCGCCATGCGGTTCTTCCACCTCGCGGACACCCCCGCGTCGTTCCTCTCGGAGATGTGCCGGGTGTCCCGCGACCGGGTGTTCTTCGACACGTTCCGGCGCTTCTCCGCGCGCTCGCTCTACAACTGGCTGCTGCCGATGGGCTCGCGGCTCTACTCCGAGGACGAGGTCGAGCGCCTGCTCTCGGGGGCCGGCCTCCGCCTCGAGCGGCCCGACCACGACTTCCGGTTCCCGTTCGGTTTCTACCGCGAGGTGCCGGACAACGTCGCCGAAACCGTCCGGAGGTTCGACAGCGCGGTCGGCCGGACGCCGCTCGGGCCGCCGCTGGCCTCGGTCTCCTACTGGGACGCGCGGGTGGTCTGACACGGCCGTGCGTGACGGTTTGCCGTCGATCAACCCCGGGATCGGCGATTGCCGGGAAGAGACGATCCACGACCGCACGAGCCGGTCCCGGACGGCCCGTCGCTCCCGCGAACCGGGACACGGGGGGCTACGGGGGGCTTCCGGGGTCTTTTTGACTACGCGCCACACACGAGAGCTATGGACGTCCTCGACGCCGTCGCGGCCAACGCGCCCGCCGCCGAGGTGATCGTCGTCAACGGCCCCTCGGCCGACGGGACCAGCGGGATGGTCCGCGACCGGGACGACGTCGACGTGCTGGTGGAGATCGACGAGCGGAACGTGAACGTCGCGCGCAACGCGGGAGTCGACCGGGCGAGCGGCGACGTGGTCGCGTTCGTCGACTACGCCCTCGCGGTCGAGGAGGGCTGGTTCGCGGCGCTCCGGGAGGGCATCGCGGCCGTCCCGGCCGACGGCGACCGTCGCGGCGGCGTCACCGGTCCGACCCACCGACAGCTCAGGGCGGGCGTCACCACCGAGAACGCCGAGATCCGGACCATCGGCGACCGGGAGGTCCGCTACTTCAACGGCGGCAACGTCGCCTTCCGGCGGGAGGCCATCGAGGAGGTGGACGGGTTCGACGAGTACCTCTGGACCGGGGGCGCCCGCGACGCCGCCCACCGGCTCGCCGCGCTCGGCTACGAGATGGCGTGGCGGCCGGGGATGTGCGTCCGCCGGGAGTTCGAGGCCGACGGCGGCCAGCTCGAGCGCGACTGGCGGTGGCGCTACCGCTCGCTCGCCTACCGGCTCGTCAAGAACTACGGCCTCCGGCCCGGCGTCGTCTACCGCATCGCCCGGCACGCGGGGGACGACGCCGTCGAGGGGCTCCGGGGCGTCCTCAGGGGCGAACGCCGACCCTCCAGCTGGTTCGCCAGCGGTCGGGAGGTCCTGCGCGGTGGACTCCGCGGAACCGCCGACGGCCTCCTCGCGCGGCTCAGGGACCGCGATCCGAGGCGCAACCCTAACGGCTGGTCGCGACGGACGGACCGCGCCGTTACCGTCGACGACCGGCGGTAGCCGGGCGCGCGGTCGCCGCACGGTCGGCCGCGGCGGGGAACTCCTTGTCCCGGCCGTGCTACGGTACCCCGTGATCGACGGAAACGGGCCCCTCCGGGACGGTCGGTCGGCAGCCCACGTCCCCGTCGAGGTGGCCTTCGCCCGCGACGGGACGCCCGTCTTCGGGTTCGAGACCGACGCGGCACGCGCCGGCGAGCGGCTGGTGGTGGCGAGCGCGCGGAGCGCCCGGCGGATCGCCGAGCGGCTCGTCGAGTACGAGACCTACGACGTGGCGGTGGACGACGGCGAGCGCACGCGGAACCCGGCGACGGACGGCCGTTACGACGAGGTGACCCGTCACCGGCTCACGGGCCGGGCGTACGACCGCCTCTACCGGGCGTACCTGCGGCTCGGCGGGGGCGGGGGGGACCGCGGGGACGGAGAGGAGGGCGATCAAAGCGGGGGCGGCGAGCATAGCGGGGACGGCGAGGGCGAGTGATACTGTCGGACTTGCCCCGGGATCACCGTAGCGGCGCGGCGGCGTCACTCGAGAGCGTGTCCGACGGACGAGTCACTCCCCGGGTCCGAGCGACGGCACCACCCGGATCGGGTTCGACTCGAACGCCCGGCGCATCGCGTCCTCGGGGACCGAGATGGTCAGCAGCTCCATCACCCCGACGCTGGGGTGGACCGCCGGGGCGTCGCTGCCGAACAGCACCCGGTCGGGGTGTTCGCGGAGCACCCGTTCGAGGACGTCCCGGAACCGCACGGCGGCGGTGTCGAGGTAGAGCTCGTCGTGGGCGTCGAGCAGGTCGACGGCGTCGGCCATCCGCTCCCGGTCGAGCGGGTAGCCGCCGAACCCCGCCAGGACCACGGGGAACCCGTACTCGAGGAGTGTCCGCTCGACGGCGCGCGGCGGGAACGAGGGGTTCGCGTGGACCCGAACGGGGAGACCGACGTCGGCCAGTACCCCCAGCACCGCCTCGTCGGGGAGCCCGTCGCCCGCCGGATCGAGGACGAACCCCTCGAAGCGGTCGCCGTAGGCGTACCGCTCGACGTCCTCGGGGGCAGCGTGCCACGGCTTCCGCCGGGCGGCGAGGTTACGGAGCCGCGAACCGGTTCCGCCGACGTCGCGCGCGCCGGCGATGCGGGCGAACGGGACGAACGGCCGGTCGACGCAGAGCCGCGCGACCGAGTTGTTCGCGGCGAGGTACCCCTCGTCCTCGGCGAGCGTCTCCGGCCGTCGACCGCGGGGCGCGACGACCGCCCGGACGACCCCCGCCTGGTGGAGCTCGCGCTCGAGCCGGTCGGGGGCGACCGCCCGGCCGCGGTCGTGGTCCAGGTCGGGATCGAGCGCGGCGCTCACGTCCACGGCCCGGAAGCTGTGCTCCAGTTCCAGCACGGGCGTGGGCTCGGCCGGTCCGGATATAAGGGTTGCCGGCGTTCGCGGCGAACGGGGGAAACGGTCCCGTCGTCTCGGGGCGCGCCGGGAGCGCCGGCCGGCGGACGAAGGTATAAGGCCCGCTCGCCGGACCGTGTGTCCATGTCCGACCGAGACGAGGACCTCGATCCGCAGGCAGCCGCGCTGCTCGACGAGCTGGAGTCGGGGGTCACCCCCCCCACCTCCACGCTGTCGGTGGCGACCGGCCGCGAGCTCCTGGAGGAGCTGTTCGCCGTCGAGGAGCCCGAACCCGTCGGGAGCACGACCGACCTCGAGATACAGGGCCAGTCGGGACCGATCCCGCTCCGGATCTACCTGCCGGTCGACGGGGGTCCGTCGCCGGTGCTCGTCTTCCTCCACGGCGGCGGGTGGGTCCGTGGCTCGCTCGACTCCTACGACGGGCTCTGCCGTCGACTCGCGAACGGGGCCGACTGCGTGGTGGTGGGCGTGGACTACCGTCGCGCGCCGGAGCACCCCTTCCCGACCGGCTTCGAGGACTGCTACGCCGCCGTCGAGTGGGCGGCCGAGCACGCCGCCGACCTCGAGGGCGACCCCGGCCGTGTGGCCGTCGGCGGGGATTCCGCGGGCGGGAACCTCACCGCGGCTGTCACGCTGGCCGCGCGGGACCGGGACGGCCCTGACATCGAACACCAGCTGCTCGTCTACCCGGCCGTCAGCCACCCGTCGCTCCGCTGGTTCGACTCCTACGACGAGAACCGGGAGGGCTACCTCCTCGAGATGGACAGCGTCGAGTGGTACCACGAGCAGTACACCGAACCGGCGGACCTCGGCAACGCCTACGCCTTCCCGCTCCGCGCCCGCGACCTCTCGGGGCTCCCGCCCGCGACGGTGCTCACGGCGGGGTTCGACCCGATCCGCGACGAGGGGTTCGCCTACGCCGAGCGGCTGGCCGACGCGGGCGTCGACGTCGAGCACCTCCACTACGACTCGCAGATACACGGTTTCCTGAGCCTCTACGAGCACGTCGACGAGGGGCGGGAGGCCATCGACGACGTGGCCGCGGCGCTCCGCGCCGGGGTCGGCGAGTCGTAGCCGAGGGTCCCGTCCCCGGCGTGACGCCCGGACGGGCGGGCGGGACCGGCGGATCAGAGCAGGTCCCACAGCTCGTCCCGGACGGACGCGACCCCGTCCGGGGCGTGGACTGCGTCGAACCCCGCGGCTCGCGCACCCTCGGCGTCTACCTCGCGGTCGTCCCCGATCACGACGTGCCGGTCGGCCGGCAGTCGCTCGCGGGCGAGGTCGAACGGCGCGCGGTCCGGCTTGTGCGCGCCCGCCTCGTAGGAGGCGACGACGGTATCGAACGGCGCCAGGAGGTCGCGGGCCGCGAGCTACCCGCGCTGCCACGCCGGCAGCCCGTTCGTGAGGACCCCGAGCGGGGCGTCGATGCCGGCGAGCGTCTCCCGTGTCCCCTCGGGGACCGTCGTCGCGCCGAACTCGGCCTCGCGAAGCGCGGCGACGAGCGCGGCGGGCGCGACTTCGGCCCCGGCCGCCTCGGCGGCGGCCGCCATCGCCGCCCGGTAGGGGTCCGGCTCGAGCGCACGGAAGCGGTCGAGGAAGTCGTAGGCCGCGACCGCGCGGTCGACATCGGGGCCGTCGAGGTGTCGCCCGCACGCCTCGCGGATGACGGTTTCGTACGGCCGGTCGAAGCGCAGGAGCGTCCACCGTCGTCGGCGTCGCGGCGTCCGGTCACCGCTTCCGGCCTTCGACGGGTCGGCCGTCCTCGGTGGGCGGGGCGACGTGGTCGACGTACGCCTCGACCCCGGGGTCCCGAACGTCGACCCGGACCGTGATCTCCCCGAGTTCGCCCGGGGTGCCGACGGCGAAGTTGACGACGCCGACGAACGCGGCCTGCTTCTTCAGCGCGAACTCGAACCCGTCGCTACGAACGCCGTCGAAGAACTGGTTCCGGGCGGTGTCGAGGATCTCCTGCTCGTGGAGCAGTTCGGAGAACCCCTCCATCGAGTGGGCCTCCCCGGCTATCTCGCCGTGGCGCTCGGTCAGGTCGGCCTCCGGGAAGAGGTTCAGGACGGCGTCCTTCACCCGCTCGGTGATCTCGGTGTCCATCACCGGTGCGGTGATCGTGACGTCGACGCTGTAGACGACGCTCACGGCCGCTCCACCCCTTCAACGGCGGTCACGTCGTCGGTCCCCGTCCCGCCGTCGAGCACCGCCGCGGCGCGCTCGCGGAACGCCCCGAGCGTGCCCGCGTTCCCGACGGTCAGATCGGCACGGTCGATCGCCTCGCCCATCCCGAAGCCGAGTTCGCGCTCGTCCCGCTCCTCGATGCTCTCGCTCTCGGTGTCGTCCCGGCCCCGGAGGTCGAGGCGCTCGGCGCGGATCTCGGCGGGAGCGGTGATGGCGACGAGGAGGAACGCGTCGCCGAACGCCTCCTCGAACCGCTCGGCCTCGTCGCCCGAGCGGAGCCCGTCGACGACCACCGTGTCGTGCTCCTCCAGGTGTTCGCGGACGGTCGGCAGCGAGCGCTCGGCGATGGCCAGCGGGCCGTCCTCCTCGCGGAGCGACCGGGCGACCTCGCCGTGGTGTTCGGCGGGGTCGAGCCCACGTGCCTCGGTCTCCGCGCGGACGACGTCGCCCATCGTCACGACGGGGATACCCCGGTCGCGGGCCGCCTCGGCGAACACCCCCTTCCCGCTCCCCGGCATCCCGACGGTTCCGATGACACGCATCTCACCGGTCGTACTGTGTTCGTCCGCATAACGCCTGCGTTCCCCCGGCGGTTCCGCGGAGCGAGGAACTATCCGCCGCCCACATGTGGGGCCGGTAACGACCCGCACGCCATGACCGACCGCGACACCGCCGCCGTCCTCGCACACCACGTCGGCCGCCTCGACGCCGGGGCGTGTGCCGCGCTCGTCGCCGACCTCTGGGCGGCCCGGGGGTTCGAGACGAGACGGGACGGCCGGGACGTCGTCGCGACCGGCCGCGGGGGGACCCACGACCTATCGCCTCGTCGGGCGCGGGACACCTCCGACGACGGACGCGGACGAGGTGCGGAACTACACGGCCGTCGCGCTCGTCGACCGCGACGGGCTGGTCAGGGAGCTCACGGTGACCTACACCCGGCTCACCGACGACGGGAGCTACCGGGTCCGGAAGGAGTGGACGTACGGCTACCTCGGGGAGACGACCGTCGAACCGCCCGGCTGGTACGTCGAGCGGTTCGTGGCAAACGGGACCGCTCCGCCGGGGATGCCGGACGGCTAATGGGGTCGTGCGTAGTCCCTTACCGGTGATCCCCCGACCGGGTTCGGCGATCCGCCGATAACGGACTACGCGGAGCAGTACGGCGCCGGGACGCCGGTCCGACGGCCGCCGGATCCGGCGGTCGGGAGCCGGCCCTTCACTCGACGTGGACGGCCGGCCGGAGCGGCTGTGCGCTCCCCGCCTTCCCGCCGGGGTCGACGACGTCGGGGTCGTCCTCGGCGTAGACCTCGACCTCGGCGCCGAACTCGCGGGCCAGGAACCCGCTCGCGCCCTCGTAGGTCGCCCGCTCGTCGACGTCCAGGATCGCGCGCAGGTCGGCCTCGTCGCGCTCGCGGACCACCTCTACGAGGTCCCGGACGAGTTCGTTCACCTCATCGCCCCGCTCGCGGAGATCGGGGTCGGACATCACCTCGCCCATCACGGCCCCCACGTCGGGGCCGGTCTCCAGGACCCGCTCCAGCACCTCGCGTTTCCAGTCGGCCGCGACGTACACCCGGATCGTCCCGGGGTCGGCCCCGGTCACGTCGAGGATGTCGCCCACGTCGGCGGTCAGCCGCTCGATCAGCCGCTCCCGTGCCTCGACCGCCTCGGACTCCAAGTCGGGGTCGGCCGCCGGCCAGTCGTCGACCGGATCCCCGGTCAGCCGTTCGTGGAGCTCGTTCGCCATGAAGGGGACGAACGGGGCCAACAGTCGCAGGCGCGCCTCCAGGACCTCCCGGAGCGTGGCCCTCGCGCCCGGTCGGTCGAGGTCCGCGCGCCGGCGGTACCACCGCAGGTGCTCCTGGAAGCCGTAGAAGGCGGCCTGGCTCGCCGTCCGCGTCTCGAACTGCTCCAGCGCCTCGGTCGACTCGCGGACCGCCGTCTGGAGCGTCGAGAGCAGCCATCGGTCGATCAGTCGGCGGTCCTCGACGGGCGGGGTCTCCCCCGCCTCTGGCGCGTCCTCGATGACCCGCCCGGCCCGGTCGTAGAACCGCCGGAGCTGATCGTGGGTCGACTCCACGAGATCGGCCCGCCAGTCGAAGTCCTGCCAGGGCTCGGCGCTGTTGAGGAGGAAAAACCGGACGGTGTCGGCGCCGTACCGGTCGACGGCCTCCCCGGGGAGGACGACGTGGCCCTTCGAGGAGGACATACTCTCGCCCTCCAGTAGGCCCATCCCCATGATGGTGATCCCGCCCGGCCAGTTCCCCTCGTCGAACAGCTCCGTGTGGTGGTAGAGGAAGAAGGTGAGGTGGTTCGAGATGAGGTCGTTCGCCGAGACGCGGTAGCTCGCGGCTCGTCGCCGCTCGAGTCCGAGGTGCTGGGCACCTCGCCGTCCTCGACGGCCTCGCTGCCGTAGAAGAGCGTGTCGAAGAACTCGCGGTCCATCTCCGCCGGCGGGATGTCGTCCAGTCGGTGGGCGATGGTGTAGTAGGCCATGTAGATGGTCGAGTCCGACAGGGGCTCGATGACGAAGTCGTCGTCCCACGGCAGTCGCGTGCCCAGGCCGTAGTTGCGGATACAGGGCCATTCGTTGAGCCAGTCGACGGTGTGCGTGTACTGCTCGCGGGTGTTCTCCGGGACGGCGTCCATCCGCTCGATGGCCCGCTTGGTTTTCGCCCTCCACTCCTCGTCGTTGTACCGCAGGAACCACGTCTCCTGCTTGGCGACCTCGACGTCGCCGCCGCACCGGCAGACCACCTCCTCGGTGAACTCGTTCATCGTGTCGAACGCCCCGCGCCGGCGGTAGTCCTCGCGGAACCGCTCGCGGACGTCCTCGACCACCTCGCCGGCGTACTCGCCGTAGGCCTCGACGAGCCGTCCCTGGTGGAACTCCCGGTTGTACAGCTCCTGGGTGGCGTCCGCCAGTTTCGGGTCGTCCTGGCTCGTGATCCCGTGTTCCTCGACGGCGTCCTGCGCGGGGATCGCGCCGTACCCCTCGATGGTCAGGATGGGGACGGGCTCGATCGCCCGCACCTCGTCGGGGTCGATGCCGTACCCGGTCAGTTCGTCGGCCCGCGCCTTGACCTCCTGCAGCGCGACGTAGTCGTCCGGGGAGTGGGCGGGGACTGACATCACGACCCCCGTGGCGTTGTCGGGGTCGACGAACGTCGCCGGCAGGAGGAGCATCTCCTCGTCGGTGACGGGGTTCGTGACCCGCTTCCCGACCAGTTCCTCGCCCTGGAAGGTCTCTTCGACGACCACCTCGCGCTCCTGGAGCCGGAGCTTCTCGACCGCCTGTTCGCTGACGACCCATGTCTCGCCGTCGACGCTCGCGCGGACGTAGGTCGCCGAGGGCTTCATGAACGCGTTCGTCACACCCCGGACCGTCTCCGGGCGGAGGGTGGCCATCGGCGCGACGGCCGTGGCGTCGTCGCCGAGTTCGACGGTGAACTCGATCAGCGTGTACTCCTGGAACTCGGCCTCCTCGCCCTCCAGGATGTCGTGGGTCGTGACCGGCTGCTGTTCGTTCGTGCAGTACTTCACCGGGTGGAGCCCCTTCTCCAGCAGTCCCCGTTCGTGGAGGGTCTCGTACTGCCAGGTGATGAACTTCGAGTAGCGCTCGTCATTTGTAGTGAACTCCCGGCGCCAGTCGACCGACAGCCCCAGCTGGCGCATCCCCTGCTTGTAGTGCTCCTCGATGAAGTAGCGGGCGAACCCCATCGGCGTCTCCAGGTCCTCTAAGGTCTCCTCGGGGACGTTGTACGTGTCCCGGAGCACCGAGAGCTGCTCCTCCTCGCCCTTCTTCAACCGTTCGACCGCGCCGATGATCGGCGTTCCAGTGACGTGCCACGCGATGGGGAACAGCACGTTGTCCCCCTGCAGCCGCCGGTAGCGGGCGTAGACGTCCGGCACCGTGTAGGTGCGGGCGTGGCCGATGTGCATCCCGCCGGAGGGGTAGGGGTACGGGACGGTGATGAACGTCGGCTCGCCTTCCTCGGAGGGGTCGGCCTCGTGGGTCCCCGCCTCCCGCCACCGGTCGCGCCAGGCCGATTCGATGGCGGCGGGGTCGTACTCGCTCATACACCGACGTCAGGGGACCCACCCATAAGAAGGCGCATACTCGACAGTCGGGCTGTCACACGGTAACGATCGATCGGTACTCCCCTACGGCTCGACGGCCGGAAGGAAAGGCGGCGCCCGACCGCCGGCGGAAGCGTCAAGCTCGTCCCGCGAGGGGTGCTCCCGTGGGCGCGTTCGCCGACGCGGTCAACGGTCGCCTCCGCGAGGCCCTCGCCGAGCGACGCCCCCGTTTCGAGTGGGAGGGGGAGCATCCGATCGCCGGGACGCCGGTCGACGTCGCAGGAGTCCCCCCGGACCACCTCGTCGCCGTCGAACTCGAGTGGCGGCGTGCGGACCCCGCGGATAACACCGCGAAGCTGTTCCGACACCTCCCGGAGGGACCGCTCGATCGGGAGCGGGTCTCGGCGTTCCAGGGCTTCACCGGGTACTACGATCTCGCCTCGGGGGGCGTCTCCTCGAAGCGGCGGAACGCGGAGTTCGTCGGTCGGGTCGCAGCCGACTCGTTCGGGGAGCTGAGCTACCACCCCGTCGAGTTCGAGATGATCCCGCCGAAACGCGGTGGGGAGCGTCCCGACGAGTGGCGGGAGGTGGCCGACGAGACGGCAGGCCACATTGCCGGGTCGCTCTAGGCCCGAGCGAGATCGTCGGGTGGGACTGAAAGGGGCCGCGTTCTCGACGAAGTACGGTGCCTGAAGCACCACAGCGAGTGAGCAAAGCGAACGAGCGAGGAGCGCAGAGTGTACCGCACGAGTCGAGAACGCGGTAGCTTTCGAGGTGCTACCGGGTACTGCTGCCAGCAGAAACCTCGAAAGCCCCCGACCGCTAACCTCGCGCGGCTCGCTGCGATCCTCGGGCCTTCGGCCCAGCGGTCCTTGCGTCGCCGTGCTTCCGTTAGCGGCCGGCCCCTTTCAGTCCCACCCGACAGCCGCAGAACGAGTGCCAGCCGTCGAACCACCTATCTCGATCCTACGTCCCGTGCTGCCAGGAGTCCATGTACTCGGCCTGCGCGTCGGTTAGCGAGTCGATCTCGACGCCCTCGGCGGCGAGTTTAACCTCGGCAATCTCGCGGTCGAGACGGTCCGGAACGCCGTGAACCCCCGGCCCGTAGTCCCCGCCGTTCTCGACGAGTTCGCGGACGCAGACCGCCTGTACCCCGAAGCTCTGGTCCATCACCTCGACGGGGTGGCCCAACGAGATGGGGCCGGCCAGGTTCACTAGGCGGCCCTCGGCGAGCACGTTCAGGCGTCGACCGTCCGCCAGGCGGTACTCGCGGACGCCGTCACGGACCTTGCGCGTCTCGACGGCCATGTCGCTCAGGTGGTCCAGGTTCACCTCCACGTCGAAGTGGCCCGCGTTCGCGAGGAGGACCCCGTCGTTCATGACCTCGACGTCCTCGCGAGTGACGACGTCGCGGTTGCCGGTCGTCGTCACGATGGCGTCGGCCTCGCTCGCGGCCTCGCGCATCGGCATCACGTCGTAGCCCTCCATGTGCGCCTCGAGCGCACGGCGGGGTTCGACCTCCGTGACGACGACGCCCGCGTTCTGCCCGGCGGCCTTCTTCGCCAGCCCGCGGCCGCAGTCGCCGTACCCCGCGACGACGACCGTCTTGCCGGCGAACGAGAGGTTCGTCGTCATCGCGAGGTTCGCGAGCACCGACTCGCCGGTGCCGTGGACGTTGTCGAACAGCCGCTTCATCGGCGTGTCGTTCACCGCGAACACCGGGTACTCGAGTTCGCCGTCGGCGTCCATCGCCCGCAGGCGGTGGACGCCCGTCGTCGTCTCCTCGCAGCCCCCGACGATGGAGTCGATCAGTTCGGGGTAGTCCGCGTGGATGGCCGCGACCATGTCCATCCCGTCGTCGACGGTGATCGTCGGCTCGTGGCCGACGACCGCGTCGATGGCCGCGTAGTACTCCTCGTCGTCGACGCCCCGACGGGCGTAGGAGGTGACGTTCGGGTTCGCATCGAGCGCCGCCGAGACGTCGTCGTGGGTCGAGAGCGGGTTACAGCCCGTGATGGCGACCTCGGCGCCACCCCCGGCGAGCAGTTCGGCGAGGACCGCCGTCTTCGCCTCGACGTGCATCGCCATCCCGACGACCTGTCCCCGGAACGGTCGGTCGGCCTCGAACGTCTCCCGGAGCGACGCGAGGATGGGCATGTGCTCGCGGGCCCACGACATCTTCGTCCGGCCGGACTCCCGGGCCGTCCCCGGGTCGTTCAGCTGTTCCGTGACGGTCGGATACGTCATTACCCGGCGTTCGGGGAGGGTACCAAAGAACCTGCCGAACCCCCGACAAACACCCGACGACGGTGCCGCCGCTACCGGGGTGGCGCCAGCGAGAAAGGGTCCGGCTACCCGCCGATCGACCGGCGTTCACCGCCCGCGGGATCGAACCGGGACGGGCCCGTACCGGCGAACCGGTTACGAGTCGCTCTCCTCGTCGTCCTCGTCGTCATCGCGGTCCTCCGGCGGACCGGCGTCCTCCGGCGGACTCTGCTCGTCGCCGTCCTCGTCGTCATCGCGGTCCTCCGGCGGACCCTGCTCGTCGCCGTCCTTGTCGTCACTGCGGTCCTCCGGCGGACCCTGCTCGTCGCCGTCCTCGTCGTCACCGCGGTCCTCCGGCGGACCGGCGTCGTCGGGCCGGTTGTCCGCGCCGGGGTTGTTCTCGGTCACGAACTCGGAGACGGCCTGACCGATGTTGCCGTCGTAGTCACCGGAGTCCAGCAGATCGTGGACGAACGCGGCCACGCGCTGACCGAAGGGGCCGTCCTCCTCGTCGCTGTCGGTCACGCCGGGAGTGAACGTCACCTGGTCGCCGGTGACGTTCGAGCCGTTCGCCTCGGCGTGGGCCACGTACACGTACGTCGTGTTGTTCGAGAGGCCCGAGACGCTCGCGTTGAACGTCCCCGGGGCGTCGAGTTCGGCCTGACCGACGGTCGTCGAGTTGGCGCGGTCGCCCTCGATCCAGTACTCGAAGCCCACGTTGGCGCTGTCCGCGCCGCCGAGCCCGGTCAGCTCGCCGTTGAGCGTCGCCGAGCTGTTCGTGACGTCGCTCGCGTCGAGCGTGTCGACGCCCAGCGGCGCCTCGGCCAGCGTCGTGAACGTCCGCTCAGCGCCGACCGCCGTCGTGCCGTTCGCCTCGGCGTGGGCCACGTACACGTACGTCGTGTTGTTCGAGAGGCCGGTCGCGCTCCAGCTGAACGCCCCGGTCTCGCCGACGGTCATGTCGCTGGTGTTCGTCGAGTTGGCACGGTCGCCATCGACCCAGTACTCGAAGTACACCGTGGCGCTGTCCGCACCGCTCAGCTCCGTTAGGTTGCCGCTCAGCGTCGCCGACTGATCCGTGACCTCCGTCGCCGGATCGGTCTGGACTGTCACCGTCGTCTCCGCTGCGGCCACGGTCGGTGCGACCACCGACAGGGCCAACAGCAGGGCCATTCCCACCGCCATCGTTCGACTACTCCTCGTCATCGTGCACTCGTTCCTCCTCGCCCGTCCCGCATAAACCGGGACTCCCGTTCAGTTCGTTCACCCCGTTCACCCGGGCTCGATCGGGAGAGACGAAACCGTCTCAAAGGGTTCCAGAACGTTTATCGGCCCCTCTCGGAGCGTTTTGCGACTTCGTAAACCAGCAAGTATATTGGGTTCTGAGCCCGGCGAAGCCTTCTTATCGGCCCGCTCGCTCGACCGCCGAGGCCGCACGCTCGGTGGCCGCCGCGCGTACCCTCGACTCGTCGAGCGTCGTCACCTCCCCGTCGCGCACGAGGGTGCGGCCGTCACAGACGGTGTGGCGCACGTCGCTGGCCCGCGCGGCGTAGACGAGGTGGCTGACGTGGTCGTGGACCGGCGTGAGGTGCGGCGCCTCGAAGTCGACGACGGCGAGGTCGGCGGTCCCGCCGGCTTCGACCCGGCCGGCCGGCAGGCCGACGACCTCGGCGCCCCACTCGGTCGCCATCCGGACGACGTCGACCGCGGCCACGGCGCTCGCGTCCCCGGCGGCGAGCTTGCCGAGCATCGCCGCGTCGCGCATCTCGCCGAACAGGTCGAGGTCGTTGTTCGACGCCGGGCCGTCCGTGCCCAGTCCCACCGGAACGCCCGCATCGAGCAGCCGCTGGACCGGGGCCATCCCGGAGGCGAGCTTCATGTTCGAGGCCGGGCAGTGGACCACGCCCGCACCCGTCCCGGCCAGGAGTTCGATCTCCGAACCGTCGAGGTGGACGCCGTGGGCGAGGAAGTCCCCGTCCGCGAGCAGGCCCCGGTCGCAGGCGTACGCGAGCGGCCGCTGTCCGTGCGCCCCGACGATCGGCTCGACCTCCTCGCGCGTCTCGCTGGCGTGGAGGTGGACGGGAACGCCGAGTTCCCGGGCCTCGGGGACGTACGCCTCGAGGAACTCCTCGCCGACGGTCGTCAGCGAGTGGGGCATGAACGCCGTTCTGACGCGACCGTCGGCGGCGCCGTCGTACTCGCGGGCGACCTCGATCGACTCGACGGCGTCGTCGTGGGCCGTCTCGGTCCCCTTGGCGACCGTGACGACGCCGTGGCCGACCCGCGCGCGCAGGCCGGCCCGCTCGACGGCGTCAACCACCTCCGGGACGTGGAAGTACATGTCAGCGAACGCCGTCACGCCCGACTGCAGCATCTCGACGACGCCGAGTTCGGTCCCGGCCCGGACGTCCGCGGGTTCGAGGACGCCCTCGATCGGCCAGACGTCCTCGCGGAGCCACGCCTCGAGGGGCTTGTCGTCGGCGTACCCCCGGAGGAGCGTCATCGCGGCGTGGGTGTGGGCGTTGACGATCCCTGGAATCACGAGCGAGCCGGAACAGTCGAGCCGTTCGTCACCCGTCCCCGCGAGGTCGCCGACCTCCAGCACCTCGCCCGCGTCCGTGCCGACGAGGACGTCGGCCCGCTCGACGGTCAGGTCCGGTCGGAGGACGTGCCCGCCGGAGAGTTCGAGGGTCATGGGGGTAGTTCCGGGGGACGGGGCGTGAATCCTGCGAGTCGCGGGCGTCGCGCTTCGATCCCCCCACTGTCGTCGCTCGTTCGATCGGGGGCCATCGCCCCCTGTCGGCCGTCGGCTCCGACGGAACCGCCTTTCCGTGCGGCCCTCGTCCTCGGAGAGTGTGACCCGCCGTCGATACCTCGCCCTCCTCGCGGGCACGCTCCCGCTCGCCGGCTGTACGGGCGGTCCCGGTGACCCCATCACCATGCTCGCCGTCAACGAGGACGACACCGCCCACTCGGTGACGATGTGGGTCGTCCGGGGGGAGCGGCTTCTGGTGGCGAACACGGTCGAGGTGGCGAGCGGAGCCGTCGAGGAGATCGGGGAGACGCCCTGGAGGAGCGGTCGGTACAGGGTGAGCGTCCAGGTGGATGGGGACCCCGTGATCGCGAGAGAGTTCCGGTCCGAGGAGTGGTTCAACCAGCTCGACGTGTTCGTCACCGAGGGCGGCTCCGTCGAACTGGACCACGGTCGAGCCGCCTGAGTTGCGACGGAAGCCGCCGGTCCGCCCCGGCGAACTCGCGCCCACGACGAAAGACCCAACCCCTCCGCCCGCACAGTCCGAGCCATGCGAATCGCCGTCCCCAACAAGGGCCGCCTGCACGACCCGACGATGCGACTGTTGGAGCGGGCGGGGCTGCACGTCCGCGACGGCGCCGACCGGAAGCTCTACGCCGACACCGTCGATCCGGAGGTGACGGTGCTGTTCGTCCGCGCCTCGGACATCCCCGAGTACGTCGCCGACGGTGCCGCGGCCTGCGGGGTCACCGGCCTCGACCAGGTCCGCGAGTCCGAGGTCGACCTCGCGGACCAGTTGAACCTGGAGTTCGGCCGCTGTCGGCTCGTTCTCGCCGCGCCGGAGGACGGCGGGGTTCGGTCTGTCGAGGACGTCGAGGGGGGGACGGTCGCCACGGAGTTCCCGAACGTCACGCGGCGGTTCCTCGACGAACGAGGGATCGACGCGGCGGTCGTCGAAGTTTCCGGCGCGACCGAACTCACGCCGCACGTCGACATCGCCGATGCCATCGTCGACATCACCTCCACGGGCACGACCCTCCGGATGAACCGCCTCGAGGTGGTCGCGGAGGTCCTCGAGTCGTCGGTCCACCTGTTCGCCCACCCCGACCGCGCCGGCGAGGGGAAGGTCGAGCAGGTCGAGACGGCGCTCGGGAGCGTCGTCGCCGCCGACGGGAAGCGCTACCTGATGATGAACGTCCCCGAAGGCCAGTTAGAGGCGGTCGAGGACGTCATCCCCGGGATGGGCGGCCCGACGGTGATGGACGTCGCCGGATCGGACGCGGTCGCGGTCCACGTCGTCGTCGACGAGCGCGAGGTGTTCGAGACCATCACCCGGCTGAAGGACGCGGGCGCGACGGACATCCTCGTCACGGGGATCGAGCGGCTGGTGGAGTAGGGACCCGGTCGGCGGATACTCCGGGGTGGTGGTCAGTGGGACCCCGATCGAATCACCCGATGTTCCTGTTCCGGGCTCCCCTCCGAACCGCGCGCTCGCGACGGACGCGGTGGTCGGCACGACGACCGTGGCGAGGACTCATACGGTCGTGCGTAACGATGTACCGTCGATCACCCCGATGGGGGCGGTTATCGCCGGTAACAGACTACGCACGACCGTATCACGACGCGGCGTCGGTCCGGAAGACACTCGTCGCTCGACCCCGACCCGGCGGGTATGCCCGGCTGGTCCCGTCGGCGTGCCCTGCGGGTAGCTGCCGCAGCCGGGGCCGTCACCCTCGCCGGCTGTTCCGGCGGGTCGAGCAGTTCGGGGAGCGTCCCGCCCGAGCGGGGCGAGCCGGTTCCCGCGTCGGACCTGGACGTGCGGTTCGTCCGCGACCTCGAGGGCGAACCGCTGTTCGACGTCGAGGGCGGATCCGACGACGTGACGACCCCGGAGGGCGGTGGCGTCGAGGGGCGCCGGACCCGCGTCGAGTACCTCCGGGACGCGGAGAGCCGGGACCGCGTGAGGTTCCGCTCGACGGCGGCGGCCGAGGAGCTGCGGGCGTTCGTCGACGCGACGGACCTCGAATCCGGCTCCGCCTACCTGCTCGAACGGCCCGTCAGCGCGTGCTACGAGGCGCGACTCGTCGGCGTCTACCGCGGGGAAGGCGGCGTGAACGCCGACCTCTGCCAGTCGTTCCGGCCGGCGGACATCGCGTGCTCGGTGGACGGCATCGACACCGTGGGCATCGGCGTTCGGCTGCCGTTCCCCGGGGACGGGCTGAGCGGCCACGGCTGGAGCTGGCGGGGCGACTGCGGCGACCGGCGCACCGTCGCTGGCGAAGGTAGCGAGGGAGGGTGACGGTCGATCCCGACGGTCGGCGATCGGCCCGCGCCGGGTGTCGGTCCGGAAGACACTCGTCCCTCGGCCTCCACCGGGGCCCATGCCCAGCTAGTCCCGTCGGCGCGCCCTCTAGGCAGTCGCCACGACAGGAGCGTTCGCGATCGCCGGCTGTTCCGGCGAGTCGAGCAGTTCGAGGGAGCTCCCGCCCGAGCGGGGCGAGCCGGTTCCCGCGTCGGATCTCGAGGTGACGTTCGCCCGCGACACGGACGGCGAACCGCTGTTCGCGGTCGGCGACGACGGGAACGGGAACGGGGACGCCCGCGACGCGGGGACGGCCGACCTCGGGCAGAGTTTCGAGCACCTGACCGACGCCGAGGACCGCGAGCGCGTGACGTTCCGCTCGACGGAGCCGGCCACGACCCTCCGGCGGTTCGTCGATGGGACCGACATCGAAGCCCGGTCGGTCTACCTCCTCCAGCGGCCCGTCCGCGAGTGCTACGAGGCCCGCCTCGTCGGCGTCTACCGCGAGGACGACAGCGTCGACGCCGACTTCTGCCGGGCGCTGCGCCCGGCGGACGTCGAGTGCTCGGCCGACGCCCGCGACACCCTCGGCGTCGGCATCCGCCTGCCGTTCCCCGGGGACTCGTTCAGCGGCCTCGGGGCCGGCTGGAGCAGCGACTGCGGCCCGCGGCCGAGCCCTGGCGGGCTGTGCGGGCGTGGACGTAAGCCTCGGCGGCGACGAGGAACGCGGGTACGACCCCGCGGCCCTCGCCCGCCTCGCCGAGGGGAGCGACCCGACCGCGCCGGACGCGTTCCCGGTCCGGGTCACCGAGGCTTCGGTCGAGCGGCACTACGGCCGCGTGCGCGAACTCCTGGAGGCCGTCCCGGAGCGACCGGACCTGCCCAACGGGACGGTGGCCGCGGAACTCCGCGAGCGCCGCCAGCGGGCGGCCGACGACGTCGAGGACCGGGAGGAGGCCAGAACGGGGCTCGAACGACTCGGGGACGGGCGGTACGCCCGTGGCGAGGCGGCGGCGGTCCACGGCGCGTACCGCGCCGCGACCGGGGGGATCGACCGAGAGACCGTCGCCGATCGCCGCGCGGCGCTCCGGTCCGACCTCCGCGGGTTCGAGGGCGAGTGGGCGTACCGCGGCGGGGACCCCTCGCGGGCGCTGGTCGTCCACGCCGAATTCGAGGAGCTCCGGGAACGCGCGCGGCGGGGCGCCGAGGCCTGGCCGCCGTTCCCGGCCGACCCCCGGGCGGACGTCTTCCGGGTCGGCGAGATCGTCCGCGGTCTGGAGAACGGGGTCGCGACGCTCGGCGACGCCTCCCGGCTCCGGACCCGATACGTCGAGGGGAGGGACGACCCGCAGTCGTATCGGACGGCGATCACGGCCGCGGCTCATCGCCTCGAACGCCGGGCGTCGTGGCGTCGGCGGCGCCGCCACGAGTTCCTCGACCGCCGGGCGTCGGAGGCGTTCGAGCGGTCCGTCGAGGGGACGCCGGCGGAGTACCTCTACCACGAGGCCCGCGAGCGAGTCCGGGGCGCGGCGGACGAGGCCGACGATGCCCGTCGGACCGGCGACCACGCGACGGCGACGCTCCGGAGCGCGACCGAACTGGCGGGGATCCTGGCGTTCGACGAGGTCGTCGACGCGGTCGAGGCCGGCGAGTACGGCCCGCCGGAGGACGCCGACCGGATCGCGGCCGCCCTCGAGGACGCCGTCGCGGCCCTGCGGGAGGCGTGGGGGACCGAACCGGTCCCCGCGAGCGTCGAGCTGACCCGGCCGGCCCGCGACGCGCTCCGGGACGCCCGCCGCCGGCTCGAGGACGCCGACGGCGACGCCCGGACGGTCGATCGCGCGTACGCGAACCTCGCGTACGTCCGGCTGTACGCCGAACGGGTCCCGGAGGCCGTCGGGGCAGTGACGGACGCGCTCGGGGGACGCGGGTAGGCCGAGCGGCGCGGCGATCCCCCCGTCGACGCTCACCGCCGGGGGTATTCCCGAGGGTGGCAAGGCTCTTGCGCCGGGAACGGCCCGCGAGGCCCTCCCGGGGACCGTCGAACACGTCGGGGTCCCCGGGGACGGGGACCGGGCCCCGTATCAGAGCACGCCCAGCAGGTTCCCGAGCGCGACGCCCAGCAGGGCGGCGAACCCGAAGTGCAGGACGACGAGCGGGACGGCCGACCGGAGCTTCAGCCGGTAGACGAAGCTCACCGCCAGGAGGTCCGCGACGAGCGTCGCGAGGACGACCAGTCCGACGAGCAGCGACGGATCGACACCGAGGGCGGCGTCGCTACGCCCGTACCGCTGGAGGAGGATGGAGACCAGCGCCGGGACGGGCGCGGCGTAGGCCGCCCGCTGGGAGGGGACGTCGCCGATGAAGAACGTCGCGGCGAGGTGGAGCGTGAACGCGTAGAACAGGCTCGTGACCAGGAACGTGACGACCAGCGCGAGGGACCCGCTGCCGGTGACGTCGGTCTGCATCGGAAGCCAGGGCGGGAGCGGCGGCGGAGAGAGGAGCGAGGACGGGAGGGGATGGGGAGCGGCGAACGGGAGCGAGGGTGGGGACGCGAGCAGGGGTCGGACGGTGGGTGCCGACGGCGGGGCCATCGTTCCCCGGAACTACCGCCGCGTCGCGCTTGTACGTGCCGGTTCGGGTCCTCGGGTGTCGGTCCGAGGTCGGTCGGGGTCAGCCCTCGAGCAGACCCAGCTCCTCGAGCCGGCTGACGATCTTGTCGACGGCGTGCTCGGCGTCGACGGGCTGTTTCCCGCCGGTGATGACGAGCTTCCCGGAGCCGAACAGCAGCGCGACGACGTCCGGGTCGTCGAGCCGGTAGACCAGTCCGGGGAACTGCTCGGGCTCGTACTCGATGTTCTCCAGCCCGAGGCCGATGGCGATGGCGTTCAGGTTGAGGTTGCGGCCGAGATCCGCGCTCGTGACGATGTTCTGGACGACGATCTCGGGGTCCTCCTCGACCTCGATGTTCAGATCGCGGAGCTTGTCGAAGACGATGCGGAGGGACTCGTGGACGTCGTCGGTGCTCTTCGCGCCGGTACAGACGATCTTGCCGGAGCGGAAGATGAGCGCGGCGGATTTGGGGTTCTGGGTCCGGTAGACCAGCCCGGGGAACTGCTCGGGATCGTAGTCGGCACCCTCGAGGTCCATGGCGACGCTCTGGAGGTCGAGCTCCTGACCGATGCCGGTCGAGGCGACGACGTTCTCGATGTTGATAGTCTCTTTGGGGTCCGTCATCTCACAACTTAAATCACGTATTTAACCTTTATAAAGGTACAGGGTCGGACTGACAGGTCGGCTCCGCGGGGGGTCTCGGGGCGGAGCAGCACCTCCCGTCCACGGGACCGACCGGGCGGACCGACACCCTGAACCCCCCCCGCGACCGGCCTCCGGTGTGTACGTCCTCGAACTGGCGGGACAGCACGACGATCCCCTCGCGACGCTCGAGGCGCGAGCCGCCTGCTCGGGCGTCGAGCCACTGGCTCCGGGGCTGGCGACGGCCGACGGGCTCTCGAACCGGATCGCGGACCTCGCGCTCACGCGGACGGCCTGCGAACTCCTCGCCCGGACCGGCCCCACGGTCGGCGACGCGGTCGCGGCGCTCCGGGCGACGCTCGACGGGGAGGGGTCCGACCTCGGACGGGGTGGGGAAGGGTCCGACCTCGGACGGGGGACGGTTCGCGTGCGTGCGAGAGACATCCGGGGGTTGACCGGGGTCTCGACCGGCGAGGCCGAGCGCCGGCTCGGGGACGTGCTCACCGACCGGGGGTACGGCGTCGACCTCGAGGACCCCGACCGCGAGTTGCGGGCGCTGTTCACCGAGGGCGTCTGTGCGATCGGGTGGGTCGAGGGGGAGACGGCACGGGAGTTCGGGAGTCGCCGGCCGACCGACCGGCCGTTCTTCCAGCCGGGGAGCATGGACCCGATGCTTGCCCGGGCGCTCGTCAATGTCGCGGGCGCCCGCCCGGGCGCGAGCGTCGTCGACCCGATGTGCGGGACGGGCGGGCTCCTGCTAGAGGCGGGGCTGGTCGGCGCGCGCGTCCTCGGCGTGGACGCCCAGTGGAAGATGGTCCGCGGGGCCGCCGAGAACCTCGCGGCCTACCTCGACGGCGGGTTCGCGACCGTCCGCGGGGACGCGACCCGGCTCCCCGTCCGGGACGGCGCGGCCGACGCCGTCGTCTTCGACGCGCCGTACGACAGGCAGTCGAAGGTGGTCGGCGACCTCGCGGCGCTCGTCTCGGACGCGCTGGGCGAGGCCCGCCGGATCGCCCCCCGGACCGTGCTCGTCGCCGACCGGTCCTGGACGGACGAAGCACGCGAGGCCGGCTGGACGGTCGACGAGCGCATCGAGCGCCGCGTTCACCGGTCGCTCGTCCGGCAGATCCACCTATTAGTCGACAGATCCGGACATTGATGCAGGTAGAGCCCACAGCCTCGAACAGAGAACCGATGCTCGACAGCGACCCCGCGGCCGACCAGACCCACGAGACGAGCCTCTACGAGTGCCCGGAGTGCGGCGAGCGCGTGGAGGCGAACGGGAGCTGCTGCTGTCCCGACTGCGAGACGACGATGCGGAACATCTCCCAGCCACGGCACCGGTAGCTGACGGTCCCGGTCACGCGGGCGGCGGCCTTTTCTCCCCCGGCCGCCGACCCCCTGCCGTGACGCGATACCTCCTGTGGGCGCCCGTGCTCCTCGCTCGCCGCGAGGGCGGCGTGGCAGGCGCCCTCGCCGAGCGCTCTCGACCGCCGCCATCGGGACCTCCGCGACGACCGCGGAGCTCCGGGCGCACCTCGACCTGCCGTGGGACCGTCCCGAGCGACCGCACGCCGGCTGGCCCGGCGAGCGGTGGTGGACCGAACACCGGGGAGCGTTCGCTGACGCGCTCTCGGCGGTGGGAGTCGACCGCCGGCGGGCCGACGCCGTCGCCGGCGAGGTCCGGGAGCGCTACGTCGATACCGACCGATGGACGGTGGTCGACGGGGCGCCCGGGACGTTCGAGCGGATCGCCGACCGGGGATGGGACCCGGTGCTGGTCGCCAACGGGCCGCCCGACCTGCCGGAAGTGCTCGCGGCGCTCGGCTTCGAGTTCGTCGAGTCGTTCGTCTCCGCAGGGACGGGCTTCGAGAAGCCACGCGTCCGTGCGTTCGAGACGGTCGTCGAGTGGGCGAACCGTGCACGGCTCTGGGCGGTCGGCGCGGACTACGAGCGGGACGTCGAGCCGGCCCGCCGCGCGGGCGTCCCGGGGATACTCGTCGGCGACCATCACGGGGCCGACCGGACGTGTCCCTACGTGATCGGGGTGCCGGATCTCCTGCCGGAGTGAGCGCGGCGGGGTCAGCCGTACTCGAACGCCGGGATGCCCCAGACCCGGTCGCCCATCAGCGGCTCGGCCCGCTCGCGATGGGTCATCCGCGCGAGCGAGCGCCGGTGCTCGAGCCCGAGTTCGCGGTAACGCGCTTCCGCCCGCGGGTTCCCGACGGCGTTGACGGTGAGCGGGCCGTCGACCCGGTCGCCGGCAGCCCGCAGCAGTGCCTCGGCCGTCCCCGTCCCCGACGCGACGAGCGGCCCGACCGTCCCCCCGGGCGGTCGCGGGAGCACCAGCGCGTAGCCGGTCACCGCTCCGTCGGGACCGCGCCGGAGGAGCCCGGTCGCGTCCGGGTCCGCGAGCAGCGACGTCAGGAGGAACCCGCGGTCGACACCGGTCGAGCGCGAGGAGCGGGCCGGGATCGGAGACGGTTTCGATCCGGTCCGGGTCCGTCGCGTGACCCGCCCCGCCGAGCGACCCGCGCCACTGGCTCACCTCGGCTACCCCGACGAAGCCGTTGGTCTCGTAGAGGGGTCTGCCGTCGCTGTTGGCGTCGAGGCCGACGGTCGCCACGCCCGCGTCCTCGGCCGCGTCGAGACACGCCTCCAGCATCCGCGTCCCGTACCCTCGACGCCGGTGCTCCGGGTGGACGAGCATCATCCCGATCCAGCAGACCCGGGTGCCGTAGCGGACGAGCGTGGCGGTCGCCACCGGCCGACCGTCGTCCAGCCGGCCCGCGAACGCGTCCACGGCGTCGAGGTCGACCATCCGTCGCCGGTCCGGCCGGCGGGTGCTCCACCCGGCCCGGGTCGAGAGGTCGAGGGCCGCCTCCACGTCCCCCCGCTCCAGCCGGTCGACCGCGAGGTCGGTGTCGGTCATCCGTCCGGGGGTTCCGCGTGCGGGGGTATCAGTGTACTTCAGAACGCCTGCATGAGGCTCGCGCCGACGACGATGGCGACGATGCCGGCGACGACGCGGGGCGAGCGGGGGAGCTGCCGGGCCAGCGTGTACGAGACGGCCGCGATGACCAGCGGGTAGGTGTTCACGAGCGGGACGACGACGACGACCGACCCGATGCCGAGCGCGGCGAACTGGCTCAGCCAGCCGACCGCGACGACGACGCCCGCGGCGACGAAGTAGACGAGTCCGGGCCGGTGGCCCGAGACGATCCCGACCTGCCGGCGGGAGTCGGCGGACCGGAGGAGGACCGCGAACAGCGCGAGGACGCCCGCGGTCTGCGTGACCGCCGTCGCGGTCACCGAGTCGGGGAACCCGTCGAGGCCGAACGAGATGAGTACGTAGCCGACGCCGACCGCGACCAGCGCGCCGAGCGGGTAGCGGAGGTCCCGCGGGTCCGAACCGGCGAGTTCGCGGACGATGACGTCGGTCGCGACGGTCCCGTCCCCGCCGGCCGACGTTCCGTCCGCGTCGATGGCGGCCTCGTCCCCGCCCGGGTCCGTCTCGTCCGCCAACTGGAGGAGCCCCGCGCCCGCGACGATGGCGAGGAGGCCGAGCACGGTCGCTGTGGTGAACCGCTCGCCGAGGAACGCGATCGCGAGCAGCCCGGCCACCGCGGGGTTGGCGGCCACGACCGCGCCCGTCACGTTCGCCCCGATGCGATCGATACCGGTGTAGTAGAGCAGCCGGAACAGCGCCGGGTAGAGTACCCCGGCGAGGGCGAACGGCCACAGCGCGGCGGGAGTGAGCGCCGAAACCGGGACCCCGCGGACGAGCGCCGCGGCCCAGAAGACGACCAGGCTGACGAGGAGCGTCACGAACGCGGCGGCGAAAACTGGCGAACCGTCGTGGTCGGCGCGCACGCGGTCGAGGCCGATCCCGACCGCGACCGTGCTCAGCCCGATGCAGAGCGCGGTCAGGAACGCCAGCCCGGCGGCGAGTTCGACGACGGCCATGCCCGCCGGGTAGTTCGAAGGGGCGTATAAACGCTTCCGCTCGTCTGTAGACCCCGGTACTTGCGTCGCTAATTGATCCTGTTCGGTACGAAACGACCCTGCTCACGGAATCATATACCGGATTCGCCGGGTATTCGCTCCTACAGACGAGCGGACACTACAGGCGGAGCCCCGGACCGCCACGGCTACGCCTCCCGCCCGAGTTCGGCCAGCAGGCGGGCGACGTGGATCCGGTCGGAGTTGCCCCCGTGCATCTCGAGGTCGACCTCGCCCGCGAGCCGGTGGAGTTCGGCCAGCCGCTCCTCGTTGCCCTCGTAGCGCTCGCGGCCGGCGGCGAGCACCTCGTCGAGCACCTCGTCGCCGGAGAGCCCCTCGTCGACGAGCAGGTCGTCGAGCGCCTTGCGGGCGTCCGTGAACTCCCCGCGCTCGGCGCGGCCGAGCATCTCGTCGACGGCCTCGCCGTGGCCGACCTCGCCGAGCGCCTCGTAGGCCGCCTCCATCGTCACCGCGCCCTCCCCTTCGGCGGTGGTCTGGGCGGCCAGCAGCGCCGTCCGGAGGTTCCCCTCCGCGTAGGCGGCGACGTAGCGGAGGCCGCCGTCGTCGTGCTCGACGCCCTCGCGGTCGACCACCCGCGAGAGCACCTCGACGGTCTCGGCCGCGGTCGGCGCGCGCATCCGCACCGGGAAGCACCGCGACTCGATCGGCGGGATGAGCTTCGAGGGCTGGCGGGTGGTGATGACGAACTGGGTGTTCGCCGCGTAGCGCTCCATCACCCGGCGGAGCGCCTGCTGGAAGTCCTCGCGGATGCCCTCGGCGTTGTCCAGGACGACCGTCTTGTACGCTCCCGAAACCGGGGCGTACGACGCCGACTCCTTCAGGACGTGGTTGATCATGTCCCGCTTTGACAGCCGCGAGCGCCCCGCCAGGAACGGCTCGAACCGGGGGTCGTCCCTGATCCCCTTTTTCGTCCGGTCGAAGAAGTCCGCGACGTTGATCTCGACGAGGTCGTTGTCGGGGTCCTCGTGGGCCTCGCGGGCGAGCGCCCGGACGGCCGCCGTCTTCCCGACGCCGGGCGGGCCGTGGAGGATCAGGTTCAGCGGCTCGGCGCTCGCCTTCGAGAGGTAGTCGCGAGCGGTCGGCTGTGGGAGTTCGTCGAGCGAGGGGGCGTGAGCCTCCGTCCACAGCGGCGCGTCCATCGGTTCTCCGTAGTCGGTGGCGGCGTATGAATCCACCCGTTCGCGGCCAGGGGTCGGGGTCGTTTTCGACGGGTACGCGGGACTCGTGAACGTCCCGAAAGCCCCGGTTCGCTACGGTCGCGCGGCTCGCTGCGGTCCTCGTCGCTCACCGCGTTCGCTCCTGCGGTCCTTACTTCGCCGTGCTTCCCGTAGCGAACCGCCCCTTTCGGTCCAACCCGGTACCGGATGTTCGGTCGGCCGTTCCCGGACCTCGACCCCGTCCTCGATGACCCCGAACCACAAGACGTTCGTATGGCGCGCGCTCCCTCGTGGACATGGACCGCCCGTCGCGCCCGTGGCTCGCCCGCGCGGCCGTCGCGTTCGTCGTCGTCCTGCTGCTGGTCCCCGCGAGCGTCTCGGCCGTCTCCCACGAACGGACCGGACTCGGCCCCGGAACCGTCTCCGAGCCCGCCGAGGGAACTACGTACGTCGCCGTCCAGGGGTTCCACTTCAAGGGCGTCGGCAACCCGAAGAAACCCGCCCGGCTCGTCAGCGCCACCCGGGAGGCGAGGGGGTCCGTGATCACCGCCGGGGAGCAGGAGGGCGTCTCCTGGTTCTACGACGTCGACCCGCTCCCCGACGGCAACCTCCTCGTCACGTCGACGACCCCGACCGAGACCGTCGTGTTCGAACTCGACCCCGAGACGAACGAGCAGGTCTGGACCGAGCGGCTGCCCATCGAGGACACCCACGACGTGGAGCTACTCCCGAGCGGGCGGCTGCTCGTCGCCAACATGCGCGAGTACGAGGAGGGCGTCTCGGACGACCGCGTATTCGTCTACGACCGGGAGAACGACTCCGTCGTCTGGGAGTACGTCTTCCGCGAGCACTACCCGAACTCGACCGCCCGGGGGTTCCAGGAGGACTGGACGCACGTCAACGACGTCGACCGGATCGCGCCCGGGAAGTACCTCGTCTCGCCGCGGAACTTCGATCAGGCGGTCGTGATCGACCGCGGGTCGAAGACGATCGAGTACCGCCTCGGGAGCGACGACAACCACACCACCCTCTACGAGCAGCACAACCCCGACTGGCTCGAAAGCGAGGACGGGAACCCGACGATGCTGGTCGCGGACTCGGAGAACGACCGCGTCGTCGAGTACGAACTCCGGAACGGGAGCGAGGTGTCCGACGTGAACGCGAGCCGCACCTCGACGGGACCGTCCGGGACGTGGGTCCGGACCTGGAGCGTCGACGGGTTCAACTGGCCGCGCGACGCCGATCGGCTCCCGAACGGGAACACGCTCGTCGTCGACACGCTCAACCACCGCGTCGTCGAGATCGCGCCGAACGGCACGGTGGTGTGGGAGTTCTACGCCTCGTGGGGGCCCTACGACGCCGAGCGGGGCGCGAAGGGCTCGAACGGGCCGACGATGACCGACATCGGGGGCGGCGGCGAGTACACCGTCTCGGGCGGGGCGGACCGCGGGCCCGCCGGCCAGGAGACGTTCTCGGACTGGCTGATCGGGGTCGCCGACGGGTCGGCGGTCGAGGCACAGCTCACCTGGTTCGCCGAGCGGTACAGACACGCCACGCCGTTCCTCCGCCCCGTGTGGATGTCCTCGTGGGCGCTCGCGGGGTCGTTCCTCGCGGTCGTCGTGCTCCTGCTGTGGGCGCTCGGGGAACTCGTCTACCAGCGCGGCCGGCTGGCCCGCGCGCTGGTCCGCGCCGTAGAGCGGGTCGGGGTCCGCGGGGCCCGATGAGGACCGTCATGACGATCCGCCGTGGGTCCGGGCGGGGTCGGTGACAGGTACCGGACGGTGGACCCCCTCGTGTGACACGTCATCGAGTCCCCGACGTCGGCGACGGACGGTGCCGTGACACCGCCGGTCACGGCCGGCGGAGTCCGACGCACCGCCCGGGGACGAACGGGCGTACCCCCGCGAGCGGGGCGTTTCAGGCCGTCCACCGCCCCGTCCTCCGCTCCGGACCGTGGCGGGGACCCCGGCCGCGAACGACCGCGGGACGCGCCCGAACGTCCGGCAGTCGACGGGGAGTTCGTGGCGCGATACCACGCCGCCCTGCCGCAGTTTCGTCTGTGCGCTCCGCGCACGACACCGCTGGCCTCTTTGCGCTCGCGCCCCTACGGTCGGCCGATGTCGGATCTCATCCTCTACGAACTGGAGGGCTGCCCGTACTGTGCGAAGGTGATCAGCAAGCTGGACGAACTCGGCCTGGAGTACGAGTCGCGGATGGTCCCGCGAGCCCACTCCGAGCGGACCGAAGTCGAGGCGGTGAGCGGACAGACCGGCGTTCCCGTGCTCGTCGACGAGGCGAACGGCGTCGAGGGGATGCCCGAATCGGACGACATCGTCGCCTACCTGGAGCGGACCTACGGCGACGGCGCGGCGGCCTGAACGGCGCGACTCCCGTTTCTCCCGCGTTCGAGGCCCACCGAGCCCCCGCCACGGGCACGGGACGCGGGCGATCGCGGACCTACAGCGCCTCCTCGTACGCCTCCAGCGTCTCCTCTATGTCCGCCTCGGTGTGGGCGTAGGAGACGAACTGGCTCTCGAACTGGTTGGGCGTGAGGAACACGCCCCGGTCCTTCATCGCCGGCCAGAACAGCCGCTCCCAGCGGTCGGTCTCCGCACTGTTCACGTCGCCGCCGTCCTTCGGACACTCGCCGAACCGGGGGCAGTCGGGGTCCTGCGCGCAGCCGTCGACGCAGGCACCCCCCTGGGGCTGGGAGTCCGCGCGCGTGAACACCATCTTGAACATCGAGTCCGTCCCGACGACGGTGTACCCGGGGCACCGGTCGGCGACGATGTCGGCCAGTCCATCGCGCAGCCGCTCGCCGAGCGCGTTCACGTGGGCGTAGACGTCGTTCTCGGCGCAGAACTCCAGCGTCGCCAGCCCCGCGGCCATCGTCACCGGATGTCCGGAGAACGTCCCGGCCTGGAAGACGTCCCCGGATGGGGTGAACGACTCGAGTATCTCGGTCCGGCCGCCGATGGCACCGACCGGGAAGCCGCCGCCGACGATCTTGCCGAACGTGGTGACGTCGGGGGTGACGCCCAGTTTCCCCTGGGCGCACTGGAGCCCGCCCACGCGGAAGCCGGTGATCACCTCGTCGAACATCAGGAGCGCACCGTACTCGTCACAGAGATCGCGCAGGGTCTCGTGGTAGCCGTCGACCGGCTGGACGATCCCGGTGTTCCCCAGTATCGGCTCGACGAGCACACCCGCGATGTCGTCGCCGTGGGCCTCGAACACCTCGGTGACGGCCCGCTCGTCGTTGAACGGCACCGGGATCGTGTGCTCGGCGAACGACCGGGGGACCCCCCGCGTCGAGGGGTGGACGTCGCCGGGCTCGCCCTCGACGAGCGTCGACTCCTGGGCGCCGTGGTAGCCGCCCTGCATCACGACCACCTCGTCCCGGCCGGTGTACCCCCGGGCGAGCCGCACCGCCGAGACGGTCGCCTCGGTCCCGCTGTTGACGAACCGGAGCATCTCCACCCCGGGGACGTGTCTGGCGACGAACTCCGCGAGGTCGACCTCGACCTCCGTGGGTGCGCCGTACATCGGCCCGGCGCTGGCGTGGGACTGGACCGCCGACCGCACCGGCTCGGGCATGTCGTGGCCGAGCAACAGTGGCCCGTACCCCATCGCGTAGTCGAGATACCGGTTCCCGTCGGCGTCGACGACGTGCGCGCCGTCGCCGCGTTCGACGAAGAACGGGTACGGTCGGGGGGCCGCACGCACCGAGGAGTTCACCCCGCCCGGCAGCACCGACAGCGCGCGGTCGTAGAGCTCGCGCGAGCGCTCGTGGTTCATGTCCGGCCGGTTCGACGCCCCGCGGAAAGTAGCTTACTGGTCGACCCTCGGCCGCCGCCGGCGCCGACCGGCCAGCTCGATCGCCGTTACAGGTGGACGATACGACTTTTTTCCGACCAGTATGAATCGTTCGTACACCTGATCGAGGTGTAGTCGAATTTGTTGCCACCTGAGCCAAGTATTTATCGCCGCACGTTGTACCGTCCGGTGCGGAAGAGGAAACGACCCGAACCCACTCCGGCGGTGTGGTATCGTCCGACAGGCGATAGCCTGCGTACTATCCGAACCACTGGCTGGAACCGTGCGACACGCACGGCCGTTCCTTCGTTCGACCGCGGGCCTCGGTTCGAGGCCCGCGGCGTCCGTCCCACGCCCGCGAGGTGTACCCGCGGCCGCCGAGCGACGCCGGGGGACGTGCCGATCGATCGCGTCGAGGAGCCGGAGCTGGTCGGTGGCGTTCGGGAGAAGCGACGGGTGCGGGCCCGGCCGCGGGCGTCCCCCGACACCCGCGGGCTCGGGAGTGGGCCGCGTGCCCGCCCGTCGGATCGCGAGCCAGCCGTGACCGCCCTCCCCGGGGCGGTGGTTCGGAAACGCCCGGACGGTACGTCGAGCGGTGCGCCGCTACACCGCCTCGCGACCCTCCTTGGACGTGCGGATCTGGTGTGCGGACTCGACGGGCATGACGAACACCTTCCCGTCGCCCGGGTCCCCGGTGTGTGCGGCCTCCGAAATGGCCTCGACGACGTCCTCCGCGGGGATGTCCGCGACCACGCACTCGATCTTCGTCTTCTGGTGCAGGTCGACCGTGTACTCCTCGCCGCGCCACTGGCCCTTCTTCGCGGGCTGTGAGCCGCGACCGGAGACGTTCGAGACGGTCAGCGACGGGGCGCCGACCTCCGCGAGCGCCCGCTTGACCGCCCCGAGCTTGTCCGGCCGGATGTACGCCATCACGAGCTTGATACCGCCGTCGTTGGCTTCGGTACTCATGCTAGTCCCCCTCGTAGCTTCCACCCTCGGACTCAACGTCCGACGGGGCCTCGTTCGCTCCGCTCACGAGACCACCGTCCGGCCTCACGACTCTTCCGCCGTCGACCGCCGTGTCGGGCGAGCCGAACTCGGGGTAGGTGTCGACACCGTGCTCGGAGACGTCGAGCCCCTCGAGCTCGTGCTCGCGGGAGACCCGGATCTGACCGAGCGCCCTCAGGACCAGGAACACCGCCCCCGTGGCGGCGATCGTCCAGCCGGCGATGACCGCGACGCCGACGACCTGGGAGACGAGGCTCACGCCCGCCCCAGGGACGGTGAAGATCGGAATGCCGACGAGAACCGCCCCGAGCACACCCGCGCTCCCGTGGACCGGGAACACCGCACAAACGTCGTCGATCGACAGGTGCTTCTCGACCAGTTCGAAGACCACCGGGAGCTGCGCGCCCGCGAGCCCGCCGATGACCAGCGCCGCCCACCACGTGATCAGGTCGGTGTTCGAGGTGATGCCCACCAGCCCGGCGAGCATCCCGTTGGCGACGTACAGCGTGTCGACCTTGCCGGTCTTGAACAGCGAGAGCGCGCCGGCGCCGATGGCGCCCGCGGCCATGCCGAGGGTGGTGGTCAGCGCGACGCGGCCGACGTAGCCGAACGAGGCCAGTTCCGTCGCGTCGGCGGAAAGCGGCGCCGCGGCCGTCCCGACGTTGAAGCCGTACCAGCCGAAACAGAGGATGAGCGTCCCCAGCACCGCGAACGTGATCGAGTGTCCCGGGATGACGTTGGCGGAGCCGTCGTCGTTGAACCGGTTGAGCCGGGGACCGACGATGGCCGCCGCGGTCAGCCCGGCGATGCCGCCCATCCCGTGGACGATCATGCCGCCCGCGAAGTCGGTGAACCCGAACGAGGAGAGGAACCCGCCGCCCCACGTCAGCCCGGTGACGACCGGGTAGATGACACCCGCGAGCACCACCGTGTAGGTGACGTACGCGCGGAGCTTCATCCGGCCCGCGACCGCCCCCGAGACGATGGTCGCCGCCGTCATCGCGAAGACGGCGCCGAACAGCCAGGAGACCCAGTCGAGCGTCGACTCGGGGCTGAAGATCGCGAACAGCGAGTAGGACCCGCCGCCGGACACGCCCGCGATGATCGCCTCGACCGTCGCACCGATCACGAAGAACACGACGACCCCCACGGACCACGTGAGCATGTTCTTCGTCAGCTGGTTCGCGACGTTCTTCGAGCGCACCTGCCCCGCCTCCAGCATGGCGAAGCCGGCGTGCATGAAGAAGATCAGGAACGTCACCGTCAGTACCCAGACGGTGTTGACGGCCGTCGCGACCGACGCCGGGTCCGCCTGCAGCGGGAGGGGGCTCGGGTTCACGCGACCACCTCCGACACTACCAGACGAACGTCCATCTTCGGTTCGCATTCCACCATGTTCGTACTCCGAATCACGGGCGAATCTCATGGAACTACCCTACATAAAGGTTGTAGTTTCGAGCGTCCAGAAATCGTATCCCCTGATAGACGAACGTCCGGAATTGGATAGAATAATAGCTGTATAAGGTCGTCTTTCGTCCAGTAATACGGGACGTGTTCGGGCGGTTTCTGGACGGACGTCCACGGGAGGTCGGGGCTACAGGACCCCGAGCGGCCGTCTCGGGACGGCACGCGCCCGTCCACGGCGGTCCCGGGGCAGTTCCCACCGGTCGCACGGGAGCGACGACCGCCCGGCGAGGGACGAAAGCGTCGTTTCGGCCCTCGAGACTGTCGAATCGGGCCGTTCGGCCGCTCACTGGACGTTCGTCGACCGCGTATGCTCCCCGTGGATTCGGGTGAAAAGACCCGTCCTGGCGTCCCGCGTTCGCCGGGTGCGTCCCCGCGCCCACCGTCCAGCCCGCCGGAGATCAGTCGAGCAGCCGCGCGAACTCGTGCTCGCAGGCCGTCCGAAGCACGACGCTGGCCGTCGTGGCCGTGACCCGGTCGTCGGTCGAGAGCCCGGCGAGGAACCCGTTGAGCTCTCCGAGGTCGTCGAACCGGGCGATCAGGAACGCGTCGTAGGACCCCGTCGTCTCGTAGGCGTCGGTCACGCGGTCGGGCCGGGCCGCGATGACGTCCTCGAGATCGCCCTCGACGCACAGGCGGATCAGTACCGTCTGCATCCCGAGGGCGTCGTAGTCCAGCACCGGGACGTAGCCGTCGACCCGGCCCTCGCGCTCGAGTTCGCGGATCCGCTCGCCGGGGGGCCACCCCTCCCGGCGGGAGGCCGACCCGTCCGGGTCGGACGTCCCGGCCACGCTCAGACCGCCCCGATCCCGGCCGTCCCGGTCCGGACCCGACGGGCGGAGCCGACCGGCACGACGGAGGCCGTCCCGTCGCCGGGCTCGGCCGCGTTCGCTCCTTCGACGGCGTCGGAGACGTCCGTCAAACCGGGATCACCCGACCGAACCGTCGTTCGGGTCCCACGCGTCCGGTTCCGTGTCGCTCGCCACCCGTTCCGTAGCTCGTCTCACGTCGGACCCTGGGAGACCGTCGATACATAAAGCCCCAGGACAGCATCGTCCAGTTATTCACTATTTTACCCTACGTTCATTCGATTTGGGGTACAATAATAAGTGTTTAATGCCCTTCCTCGTCCAGGTGTACGGCGTATTTCGATCCGCCCCGGGACCCGCGATCAGAGCAGTCCGGCGACGTCCTCGGCGAAGTACGTGACGATCAGGTCCGCCCCGGCCCGTTTTATCGACAGCAGCGACTCGTGGGCCGCCGCCTCGAGGTCGAGCCACCCCTTCTCGGCGGCGGCGTGGATCATCGCGTACTCGCCGCTGACGTTGTACGCCGCGACGGGGTGGTCGAACTCCTCCCTGACGTCCCGGACGACGTCGAGGTACGCGAGCGCGGGCTTGACCATCAGCACGTCCGCCCCCTGCTCGACGTCGAGACGGACCTCGCGCATGGCCTCGCGGCCGTTCGACGGGTCCATCTGGTAGTGTCGGCGGTCGCCGAACGCGGGCGCGCCGTCGGCCGCGTCGCGGAACGGGCCGTAGAACGCCGACCGGAACTTCGCCGCGTAGGACATCACCGGGACGTCCTCGAAGCCGGCCTCGTCGAGCCCCGATCGGATGGCACCGACCATCCCGTCGGTCATGCTCGAGGGCGCGATCATGTCAGCGCCCGCGTCCGCGTGCGAGACGGCCGTCCGGGTGAGGTTCGACAGCGTGGGGTCGTTCGCGACGGTCATCCGCGTGTCCGGGTCCTCGACGTCGTGGCCGAGGCGCTCCCAGGTCTCGCGGGCGCCGTCGGCGAGCACCCCGCAGTGGCCGTGATCCGTGTACTCGCAGAAGCAGACGTCGGTGAGGACGTACGCGTCGGTCTCGGCCTCGATCCGGCGGGTCGCCCGCTGAACGACGCCGTCCTCGGCCCAGGCCCGGCTCCCCACCTCGTCCTTGGACTCGGGGATCCCGAACAGCAGCACGGCCTCCACCCCGGTCTCCGTGATTTCCCGGACCCGCGGGACGGCCTCCTCGACGGGGACGCGCTCGTGGCCCGGTATCGACGGGATCGGGAGGCGCTCGTCGGTCGTCGCGTCCACGAACACCGGCGCGACGAGGTCGGAGGCCCGGACCGTCGTTTCGCTGACGAGCCCCCGGACGCCGTCGGCCCGTAGTCGACGCGGCCGTTCCCTCAGATCGAACTCCATGTCCTACCCTCGACGAGCGTCGCTCAAAGGCTTCTCGTTTCCGTCGCCGAGTGGATGGCGTGTACGTGCGATACGGGGACGGGGACACTCGACGGGGTCCTGCGGACGGGATCGCGACACCCGAACCCCCCGACCGAGACGTCGGTTCGAAGACACCCCGAAAGCCCCACCCGACGGTGGCTGTTCGGCGAGCCGATTCGGGTGGGTGCTTTCGAGGTGTTCCGAACTCTCCGCGTGTCTCGACCGAGGGCTTCCGAACCGCGTACGGGAGCTCCATCGGGTGTCCGCCGGAACTGCGGTAGCGTCCGGAGGCATTGACTCACGGACGGGGGTACGTCCGCGTCCGGATCGTGGCGTCGGTTCCGAACGCCACATCGGGGATCCCACAACGCCTATACCCGGTCCGGGCGGACGGCTCGACGATGGCAGAGGTCGACGCGCGAGGGTCGTACCGCCGGTTCCTCGGCGACTACGGGGTCCTCCTGATCGTCGGGGTGGCGCTCGTCGCCGCGGCCGTCGCGGTGGGGCTGTTCCTGTTCGGCGACGAGGCGCTGGTCCGGTCGCTGCTCGACCGCTACGGGCTCCTCGCGCTGTTCGCGGTCCTGATCCTCGAGGGGGCGATGCTGCTCTACTTCGCCCCGAGCGAGGCGCTCGTCCCCGCCGGGATCGCGCTGATCGCCGACTCGACCCCCGAGGTGGTCGTGGTGATACTCGTCGCCGTCGCGGGCGCCACCGTCGGTCAGTTCCTGCTGTTCACGCTGGCCAAGCGGGGCGGCCGGGAGTACCTCCTCGAGAGGCCGTGGTTCCGGGTCGGCGAGGACCGCCTCGACCGTTTCGACCGGTGGTTCGACCGCTGGGGGCCGCTGGTCGTCCCCGCCTCGAACGCGCTGCTTTTCACCCGCGGGATGCTCACCGTTCCGGCGGGACTGGCAGAGATGGACGACTGGCAGTTCGCCGCGCTCTCGGCGCTCGGCTCGCTCGTCTTCCAGACCTGGCTCGCGCTGGTCGCGCTTGGCCTGCTCGGCCGGCTCTGAGGGCCCGCCGTCCCCGGCGACCGCGGGCGGGACTCCACGAACGAGCAGTACGAAAGTTTCACCTTCGGGCACGCGAACCTTCGGACAGACCGCCGGGCGGTCGGTGATACGTCCACGCATGCTCCCGAGTTCCTGGAAACGCGACATCGCCAGCGGCCTCATCGTCCTCGTCCCGCTGCTGGTGACCGCCTACATCGTGGCGTTCATCTTCCAGGCGCTCGTGCGCCTGCCGTTCCCGCAGGGCACCTTCGAGAACCAGCCCGGCGTCCGCGTGCTCATCACCATCGTCGTGTTCGGGCTGCTCGTCCTCTCGGTGGGCTACCTGATGCGAACCACGCTGGGGGACCTCGTCGAGGAGGCGCTCGACGCGGTGATGAACCAGATCCCCGGGCTCCGGGTCGTCTACAACGCCTCGAAGATGGCCGTCGAGACCGCCGTCTCCGGGACCGAGGAGCTCCAGACCCCCGTCAAACTGGAGACCTGGAACGGCCTCCGGATGACCGCGTTCAAGACCGGCAAGCAGACCGAGGACGGCCGCGACGTCCTCTTTCTCCCGACCTCGCCGAACATCACTACCGGGTTCGTCATCGAGGTCGAACCGGAGAAGTACACCGTCACGGACGAGAGCGTCGAGGACGCGCTCACCCGCGTGCTCTCGGCCGGGTTCGGCGAGTCGAAGGGGCCGAAGGGGGTCCCCATCGACGTCATCACGGAGGACGACGCCGACGACTCCGACGGGACCGACGAGGACGAGCGGAAGGCCCCGGCCACGGACGACGACTGACGCTCAATCGTCGTACGGCCAGTTGGGGTCGCGGGGCTCGTCCGGGTCGCGCGTCCGCTCGACCGCGTCCCGGGTGACCGCGCCGAACTCGCGGACGTTCCGGCGTGCCTCGCGGAGCGAGAGGTGGTTGTAGTCGCTCTCGTAGTCGGGGGCGTAGAACGCCACGAGGTCGTCGAGCCAGTAGCAGACGGGACAGACCTCGTACGAGCCCGGGGTGTCGGGCGCGAGGGTCCGGTAGCCACAGCAGGGACAGAACCCCCGCTCGCGGGAGACGGGGCTGTCGTCGCGGTAGGCGCGGGGATCACCGGTCGACACGGTTCCGGTTACGCGTGCGAGTCAGAAAGCCCTGCGGGAGCCGGCGGGTCACGCCGGGTCGTTCCCGGCGGGGGGATCGGGTCACTCCCCCCTGTCCTCGGCGCGGGCCTCCCCGACCCTCGCCGCGTGCTCCTCCAGGTCGGCCGCGAGCGTCCGGGCCTGCTCGGGCGAGAGGGTGACGCTGTCGGCGTGGGCCGGGAGGTGCTCCAGTTCGGTGTTGTCGAGCTCCAGCTGCAGGGAGACGCCGTCCGGGTCCCGCCGGGGCGAACTGACGTTCAGGGTGGCGAACGCCTCCTCCTCGAAGTCGTGGCCCTCCACGCGGCCGTCCAGCAGGTCCAGCGTGGTGTAGGCGTTCACCTTCATGATGCGGTCGGGCATGCCCGATCCGAGGGGAGCGCCGGACTTGGGGGTGTTGGTGGGGGTCCGCCCCGCGAACGCGGGACCCGACCGGGCCCCGCGGGACGACCGGTCACGGGGGCTTCCCGGAGCCGGTATCAGTCCCCCACGAACTCCCCCCGGAACCGGTGTTTGACGTGGGCGTGCCCGTAGTCCAGCGGCGGGTACGACTCGGGTTTCCCGGCTTCGATCTCGCAGACGACGAGGGTCGCCTCGTCCGTCCCGACCGCGTCGGCGTACGCCTCCCGGAACCCGGCGACCGAGTCGGCCGACCAGGCGGGCAGCCCGCACTCGCGGGCCGCGCCGGCGAAGTCGACCTCCGTCGAGAGCGTCCCCTGGCCGCCGGTCGTCTCGTAGGCCGCGTTGTCCATCACGACGATCACGAGGTTGGAGGGGTCCATCCGGGCGACGGTCGAGAGCGCACCCAGCGACATCAGCATCGAGCCGTCGCCGTCCAGCGCCGTGACCTGGTCGTCAACCGAGAGCGCGATACCGAGGGCGAACGGCGTGGTCACGCCCATCGCTCCGGTGAGCGGGAAGTTCCGGGCGCGGTCCCCGAGCGCCGTGAGGTGGTACGAGGCGGTGCCGACGTTCGAGACGACCGCCGCGTCGGGCGTCTCCTCGAGCACGGCGGCGGTACAGGCGGCCTGGTCGGCGGTCATGGCTTGCCCCCCGTCATCGTCACGTCCGCCAGCAGGACGTAGGGGTCCTCCGTCGAGAAGGCGGTGTCGGCGGCGAGCCGGACGACGTGTCCGACGTCGGTGCTCCCGTCCATCCGGCCGTTCCGGACCCCCATCTCGTCCAGTATCCGCGGCATCCCGTAGCCGCCGGCCACCTGCGCGAGGTTGTGCTCGCCGAGGTCGCCACGCCGGGAGACGATGCCGACGAACGGGAGCCCCCAGGGCTTGCTCAGCGAGCCGACGGCGTTGAGCGCGTTCGAGAGCCCGCTGGTCTGACAGACGAGCGCGCCACGTCGACCCCCGAGCCACGCGCCGGAGAGTATCCCGACCGCCTCTTCCTCCCGCGCGACCGGCACGGCCTCGAAGCGGTCGTCCGCCTCGACCTGCTCGATGAGCGGGGCGACCACGGAGTCCGGCAGGTACGCTACCACGTCGACGCCGCCGTCGTGTAACGCCTCGACGGCCTCCTCGGACCACGTCATACCTCCCCGCACGCCGGAGGGGGGTTTAGTCCCTCCGACGGCGGAGCGCGGCCGCCGCGGCGACGGGGCGCTCAGTCCGCCGGCGGGACCGCGACGTACCGCTCGGGGACCGGTTCGCCGTCGAGCAGCGAGAGCGTGTTCGTTCCCAGGGTCCGGGCTCCCTCCGTGCGGGCCGTCTCCGTTGCCCCCCCGACGTGCGGGGTCAGGACGACGTTCTCGAACCCGTGGAGCGGCGAGTCCGGGGGGAGCGGCTCGGTCGCGTGGACGTCCATCCCGGCACCGCCGAGCCGGCCCTCGCGGAGCGCGTCGACCAGCGCGTCCGGGTCGACGATCGGTCCGCGGGAGGCGTTCACGAGCACGGCGTCGTCGTCCAGCCTCGCCATCGCCGCCTCGTCGATCAGTCCCCGGGTCTCGTCGGTCAGTTCGGCCGCCACCACGACCGAGTCCGACCGGTCGAGCACCGTCCCCAGGTCGACGAGGTCGGCGTGGACGGGTTCGGCGTCGAGGCGGTCGACGTAGGGGTCGTGTGCGAGCGTCGTGGCGTCGAACCCGCGGAGGAGCGAGGCGACGCGGCTCCCGACGTTCCCGAGGCCGACGATCCCGACCGCGGTTCCAGACACGAGCGTCCCCAGGGGGACCGAGTCGCGCCAGCGACCCGCCTCGAGCGCCCGGTGGCCGGCGACGACGTGCCGCCGGGTCGCGAGGAGCAGCCCGAGCGCGTGCTCGGCGACCGAGAGGGCGTTTGTCCCGGGCGTGTGCGTGACCGCGACCCCGTGCTCGCGGGCCGCGGCCAGGTCGACGTTGTCGATGCCGGTCCCGATCTTGGCGACCACCGAGAGGTCCGTGGCCTCGATGACCCGCCGCGTGATCGGGACCCGAGAGGTGACGAACGCGACGTCGGCCCCGTCGAGTCGCTCCGCCGTCGAGTCCTCCGCCCCGTCGATCCCGACCTCGACCTCGATCCGGTCGGCGACGACGTCCAGCAGCAGCTCCCGGGGGTGGATGTCCTCGTCGAGTACGCCGCGGTACATGTGGACGGACCGTCTTCGAGGGGTGCCTTCAGTCCTGCGCTCGGGGTGAGTCACCCGGGGCCGTCCCACCACCGATGTTTTATTCGTTCCGGGACGCCGGTAGCCCATGCGCTACGTCCTCTGGGCCGCCTTCGCGATGGTCAGTTACTCGTTCGTGTTCCTGTTCGGGAAGCTCGCGATGGAGGAGCTCCCGGCGTTCACCGTGATGACGATCGCCGTCTCGTTCGTGATGGTCGCCTCCGTGCTCGTGACCGCCGCGACCGGCGACTGGCAGCTCACATCCGTGACTGACACGCACGTCCTCTTCGCCTACGCGGCCGGGCTCACACTCACCGGGGCCGTCGTCGGCTACTTCCGGGCGCTCTCGACGGGTCCGGCGAGCGTCGTCGTTCCGATTTACGGGATGTTCATCGCCGGGGGCGCGATACTCGGGATACTGGTCCTCAACGAACCGGCCTCGCCGAAGAAGCTCCTCGGTCTCGGTCTCGCGACCGTCGCAGTCCTGCTCATCAGTTCCTGACGGCGGAGACGCGGGGCCAGCGCGGGGAACGGACGGAAGGGGGGCGTGGATCGATGCCGTGGGTTATACCGTCTGCCATCAGCCCCCGAACGACGTCGCTGCGACGGGGCGGCGAGGATAGTCGCGTGGGTACGTCCGACGGTATCAGTCGTCGGCCGGTGCCGGAGCGGGGCTCGCGTCCAGCCCGTCGTCCTCGGCGTAGGGGTACCACGTCATCTTCGTGTTGTGCATGTAGGGGTCCCGGTATGAGGTCTCCTCGGGTTCGGCGAGCCCCTCCAGGTCCTCGGCGTCCTTCGCCTCGATGTAGTCGCGGAACGACTGCCCGGCTTCCCGCTCGGCCTCGTAGATCCGCAGGAGGTTCCGGACGTAGCCCGGGACCTCGTCGGCGGCGACGCGCATCTCCACCCAGTCGGCGAAGCGGGGGTTCTCCCCGAGACCGCCCCCGAGCCCGATGTCGAACGCCTCGACCGGCTCGCCGTCCTTGCGGGTCTTCATCCCGCGCAGCGAGATGTCCGCGATCTGGGGCTGGGCACAGGAGGCCGTACAGCCCGAGAGGTGGACGTGGAAGTCCTCGACGCCCTCCGGGACCTCGGCGTGCTCCTTGAGCCAGCGGGCGTAGCGGACCATCCGGTTCTTCGTCTCGACGATCGAGAGCGAGCAGTACTCGGTGCCCGTACAGGCGATCGAACCCCGCATGAACGGGTGCGGGTCCGGCGAGTACGTCTCCAGCAGGGGCTCATCGAGGAAGTGTTCCAGGTCCCCCTCGTCGACGTCGGCGACGATCAGGTTCTGCCGCTGGGTGATGCCGATCGTCTCCGAGCCGTACCGCTCGGCGAGGTCGGCGAGTTCGAGCACGTCGTCGGCGCCCATCCGGCCCACGAGCACGGAGAGCCCGACGGCGTACGTGCCGTCGTTCTGCTCGGTGAGCCCGACGTAGTCCCCGGGCGCGTCGGCCCGACCGGCGTTGTAGTCGTACCCCTCACGCAGGTCCTCGCCGGCGGTGGGGAGCTCGTAGTCGACGTACTCCCCCTGGAGCACGTCGCGGAGCTTCTCGGGACCCCACTCGTCGACGAGGAACTTGATGCGGGCGTTGAACCGGTTCTCGCGGTCGCCGTAGTCGCGGAACAGCGCGGAGATGCCCGCCGAGACCTCGGTCACGTTCTCGGGGCGGCAGAAGACGTCGATGTCGCGGGCGAAGCGGGGCTCCTTCCGCGCGAGGCCGCCGCCGACCCGGACGTTGAAGCCCTTCACCTCGTCCCCGTCGAGTTCCTTCACCGCGGGCTCGAACGCGAGGTCGTTGATGTCGCCCTGGCCCGCCCCGCGGGTGTCGCCGGTCACCGAGACCTTCCACTTGCGCGGGAGGTTCGAGTAGGCGGGGTTGCGCTTGAACTCCGAGTTGAGCTCCTGCACGATGGGCCAGACGTCCATGTGCTCGTCGGCGTCGCGGCCGGCCAGCGGCGAGCCGACGATGTTCCGCCAGGAGTCCCCGCAGGCCTGGATGGTCGAGAGGCCGGCGTCCTCCAGCGTCTCGAAGATGTCGGGGACGTCCTCCAGCCGGATCCAGTGGAGCTGGATCGACTGCCGGGTCGTCCAGTCGCAGTAGGCACCGCCGAACGCCGGGTTCTCGACGGGACCGGTCGCGTACTCGGTGGCGACCTCGCCGACGACACGCAGCTGTTCGGGCGTGATCCGGCCCATCGGCGTCCCGATCCGCATCATGAAGTAGGACTCCTGGCCCTTCCGCTGGTGGTACAGCCCCCACCACTTGAACCGCTCGAACCAGGCGTCGCGCTCGTCCTCCGGGATGGAGTCCCACCCCGACTCGGCGAACTCGAAGAGGCGGTCACGGACCTCGAGCCCGTAGACCTCGTCCTTCCAGCCCTCGACCTTGCTTGGCATACCGGGTACACGCACGCGCCGTACAAACGCCCGCCCGTCGCGTCCATGCTGGCCGGAGGTTCCCGGAACCGGAGCCGATTGCCGGGACCCGGTCCGATCGCGGTCGCCTACCCCGGTCGTCCCGGATCGAATCTCCGACGGCCGCTCCGGGCCGGCAGGTGGACGCTCGCGACGTCGACGGGCTCGAACCGGCCGTCGACGACCCGGCCGAGTTCGAGCCAGTCGGTGACGCCGCTCGCCCCGCAGCGGATACACTGTCCGGCGACGCGCGCCTCGACCGAACGGCCGTCGACCGACACCTCGACGAACCCTTCCGCCAGCAGGTCGGCCACGGAACAGCCACAGAAGTCGCCGACGACCGGCCAGAGGTCGCCGACGTTCACCTCGCGGATGTCGTCGACGCTCAGCCACGCCCCGTCGTCGAGCTGGTGGACGCTGGTGACCACGCTACCGGCGAGGGGACGACGACGCCTGTACCTGCGGGTCGTGGCCGGACTCGCCGCGTGTCACCGCCCGCGATGACGGTCGAGCACGGTGGGATCGGCCGGCAGAGCGGCGACGGGGCGCGGAGGGAGCGGAAGCACGGCCGGCAGGGCCGACCCCGACCCCGGCAACCGGTTCCGGTTCCGGGGTCCGTCGGTACGTACTGCGGGTGAAGGCGGCCTTATGCGGCTCCCCCGGCTACGGTGTGGTGTGAACGACGACGACCGATCCGCGCGACAGCACGCCCCGGCGGACGTCGCGCCGGAACTCCACTGGACGGGTGACGACGAGTGACCGACGACCGCGACCGCGACCGCGAACGGGTGGACACGAGCCACTTCGACGGCATCGAGGACGGCTGTGGCTGTGCGGAGGTCTGGGAGCACCTCTCGGAGGGCCGCGAGGCCGAGGGCGAGACGGAGGTCGATGCCGGCCCCGACGAGGGTGCGACCGCGGTGGGAACGGGCGAGTCCTGAGCGCCGGGCGGGAGGGGGATCCACACGGCCGCCGGTCGCGCGTGCGGCCCGCCGGGACGGTGCGGGAGGCTTTTACCGGGAGTCGTCATACGCCGTGACGATGAGGGACACCGAGGGGCCGCCGACGGACCGCGAATCCCCGGTCGGGGAGCCGGTCATCCGGGGGGAGCCGGAGGTCGCCGGCGAGCGCGCCGCGCGGTTCGACCCTGACGACCCCGAGAGCGTCGAGGAGGCCGCCCGGACGGTCCGGGCGTTCGCCGGCAGCTCCGCCGACGGGGGCGACAACGTCTACGTCCTCCGGGGCGCCGCGGCGTGTGCCGCGCTCGTCCGCGGCGTCGGCTCGTACAAGGCGGCGGCCGAGCGGGCCGGCGGCGACGCCACCGTCTCGTTCATCCGGAAGTGGGCCCGCGTCCACGACCTGCCCAGGCCCATCCGGCGGTACGTCGCCACGGGCGGTATCGCCCCCACGGCAGCCAAGCACATCGCCCGGCTCGCCGGCGAGGCCCGCTACACGCTCGCGTGGGCCGTCCTCGACCACGGCCTCACGGTGCGGGAGATACGCGCCGTGGTCTCGCGGGCGAACAAGAACCAGACCGTCGAGGAGGCGCTGCTGGCCGAGGGGATCAAGCTGGGCGAGATGCAGGTCCGGCTCCCGCCGGACACCTACCGGCGGCTCCGCCGGGCCGCCGCGGTCGAGGACGTCGAACCCGACGAGCTGCTCGCCCGCGCCGTCGACGCCTACCTCGGCGGGGGGTGACGGACACCGAACGGCGGGTTCTCGTCGGGGCGTGTCCCACGGCGACGGCGACCGGCTGTTCCGGAGCCTTCGCTCGCGGGGATGCGGGTACAGTCGTAAACGTTTACCCGCGACCGACCCCTGGTTCGGACGAGGGCCGATAGCTCAGTCCGGCAGAGCGTCTGGCTTTTAACCAGACGGTCGGGGGTTCAACTCCCTCTCGGCCCGTGATTCTGCGACGAGCGGACGCGAGGAGCGAATCACACACGCGAGCGGATTTGAGCCCTGCCGTGGAGTGACCGGAGGGAACGGAACGGCTCCGGTTCAACTCCCTCTCGGCCCGCTTCTCGTGTGCGAGCGAGAGCGAGCACCGAGAGCGAACGCCGGAGGGATTCGAAGCGGGGAGCGAACGGGGAGCGACCGTGGTTCAGATCCCTCTCGGCCCGTGATTCCGCGACGAGCGGACGCGAGGAGCGAATCACACACCCGAGCGGGGTCGTCCGGGGAGGTCGGCTTGTTCGCAGTTCGATACGGAGCAAAATTTTATATAGGATTTATGTTCCAGGGGCCAGAAACGGGGGGTAGATGAGCATCGTCGGTGGGCGATCGGTGGCGGGGTTGCTCGCGGCAGTTCGACAGGGGCTACCGTTCGGTGGTGCGCTCGACGGGGTGCGGGCGAAGCTGTGGGCGCTGGCGTTCCTGTTCTTCTGCGTCGGCGACGTGGTGACCACCCACGCCGGCCTCTCGATACAGGGGGTGATCGAGGCGGGGCCGCTGGTCGGGCCGATCCTCCGCGAGTACGGGGTGGCGGCGATGGTCGGGCTGAAGGCCGCGATCGTCGGGCTGTTCTACGGGTTCGCCGTGGTCCTCCCGGAGCCGCACTCGATCGGCGTCCCGCTCGGGCTGACCCTGGTCGGGGTGTTCGTGACCGGGTGGAACCTGGTCGTCATCTACCTCGCCGTCCTCTGACCGGCACGTCCCGGTTTCGTCCCTCGCCGTTCCCGAGACGGGGTCCCCCACCGGTTCAGAAGGGGTCCGGGTCCGATGCCCGTTCGGGAACCCGTTCCCCGTAGGCCGCGCCCAGCGCCACCGCCTCCGCGTTGACCGTCGTCTCGGGGAGCCGACCGTCGTGGACGGCACGGACGTTCTCGGCGGCGCCGCGATCCTTCGCAGGGACGGACGAGAGCGTCGACCCGGCACTGTGTGGCGTCAGGAGGACGTTCTCGAGACCGAGGAGCGGGTCGTCCTCGGGCACCGGCTCCTCGGTGAACACGTCGATGCCGGCGCCGTGGATCCGGTCGGACCGCAGGGCCGCGACGAGGGCGTCCTGGTCGACGACCCCGGCGCGCGCGGTGTTGACGAGGATGCCGTCCTCGCCGAGCGCCCGGAGCTCGGCCCCGCCGACGGCGCCCCGCGTCTCGTCGGTCAGCGGGGCGTGGATACAGGCCACGTCCGCGGCCTCGAACAGGGCGGGGACCGTCCCGACCGCCTCGACGCCCTCGGGGAGATCCTCGGATGCCTCGTAGGGGTCGTACGCGACCGTTCGCATGCCGAACCCCCGTGCGAGTCGCGTCACCAGGCTCCCGATGTCCCCACAGCCGAACACTCCCAGGGTATCGCCCTCGAGTTCGGGCGCGAGGTAGCCGTGTTTCTCCCAGACCCCGTTCCGGACGTCCGCGTCCGCCCGGCGGAGCCCCTTCCGGACCGCGAGGGCCATCGCGAGGGTGTGCTCGGCGACCGCCCGCGTGTTCGCGCCCCGGACGTTGCAGACCAGGATCCCCAGGTCGGTCGCCGCGCCGACGTCGACGGGGTCGAGCCCGACGCCCGACTGGGTGACCGTCTTCAGGTTCGTCGCCCGCTCGAGCCGCTCGCGGGGGAGCGGCAGGGACTTGACGATTATCGCGTCGAACCGGTCGATGTCCGCGTCGAGTGCCGCCTCGTCGTCGTACCCGGTCGTCACGGTGACCTCGGCGAAGCCGTCGAGCACCTCGTGGGCGGCGTCCTGGAGCGGCCGCGGGGTGAGCACGTTCCACGTCATACCACCCCTGGTGGGTCCGCCGACAATTACTTTCCCCCGGCTCCGGGGGAGAGCCCGTCCCGAGACGATCGGTGTCCGACCGTCCGGGGGCCGGATGCTGCCCGACGCCCGGGGCCGGGTACTACCTGAGGACGAACACGTCGCCGTCCTCGACCTCGACGTCGAACGTCGGGACGCGGTAGCGGTCGGTGTGGATGCTCTCGCCCGTGGTGACGTCGAACGTCCACGCGTGCCACGGGCAGGCGACGTTGCGCTCCTCGCCGTCGTACTCGAACTGCCACCCGTCCCCGCCCCGGATCCGTCCGACGAGCTTGCCCTCGCACAGCGGCCCGGCCTGGTGGGGACAGAAGTTCGCCAGCGCGTGCAGCTCCCCGTCGATGCGGAAGACGGCGACCTCCACGCCCCCGACGTCGCCGATGACGCGGTCCCCGTCCGAGGCGAGCTCCTCGACGGCGGCGACCCGGTGACGACCCCCCATCAGAGCGGGAGGTCGAACACGTCGGCCGCGGTCTCGCCCATCATGCCGCGGACGGTCGCCGCCTCGAACTGTCCGTCGATGCGGGCGAACAGCTCCTCCGGCGGGTCGAAGTCCGAGTGGGGCAGGTCGGAGGCGTACATCACGTTGTCCGGACCGGCGAGTTCGATGGCCCGTGCCAGGTGCGTCGGGTCCTTCGTGTGGCCGAGCGGCTGGGTGGTGAAGTGGAACTGCTCCTCGACGTACTCGCTGGGGAGGCGGTCGAGGTGGAACTCGTGGGAGAGTTCGAGGTAGTGGTCGTCCATCCGCCAGACGAAGTACGGGACCCAGGCGACGCCCGCCTCCTGGAACACGAAGTCCAGATCGGGGAACCGGGCGGGGACGCCCCGGACGAGCATCGTCGAGGCGTGCCACATGTGGCCGAACGGGTGCGTGATGACGTGGTTCTCGGTGTAGCTTTCGTTCCACTGGCGCTGCGTGGGGAAGGCGTGGGACGTCGCGAGGTTCCCTCCGTGGAGCACGACCGGGAGGCCGTTGTCCTCGGCGGCCTCGTAGATGGGGTCGTACTGGGGGTCCCCCAGCGGCGGGAGCACCCCCGTCGAGGGGATCTGGACGCCGACCATGTCGTCCTCGTCGGCCCGGCGGTCGATCTCCTCGGCGGCCTCCGCGGGCCGCTTGTGCGAGACCAGCACGTTCGACACGAACGCCTCGTTGTCGTCGGTGTACGTGTCGAGTATCCAGGAGTTGTAGGCGTTCGCGAGCGCGACCGCCATCTGGGGGTTCTCGACGGTCGGGAGCCCGAGGTTCAGCGTCGGATCGAGCACGCCGTAGTCGATCCCGAACTCGCGCAGCTCCTCCAGCTTCTCCCCCGGGGCGTACTCCCCGCCGACGTTGTCGCTCGAGCCGCCCTCCTGGACGTTTTCCGCGAAGGGGAACGGCGGCGTCGCGTGCGTGATCGAGTAGATGTCGGCGAGCGGCCGTTCGGTGGCCTCGACGATCTTCCGGACCGCCCCGTACCGCTCGTCGATGTACGGCACGAGGTCGTCGAACCCCTCCCGCACGTGGGCGTCCGCGTCGACGACCACGTCGAGCCCCTCGATCGACCGGGCCCGCTCGTCGGTAGCCTTTGACATGGTGTGCGTGTTCAAGGGACGAGTATAGGAGTCTTTCGCCCGACGGGTCGCGGTCGGGAGTGCGCTCCCGGACAGGTTTACGTCGACCACGGTCGACCGTCGGGCATGGAGTACGACGACTCGGAGCGAGCACGGGAGCTGGCCGAGCGGGCGCGGGCGTTCGTCGACGAGGCCGTGATCCCGGCCGAGCGGGACCTCGGCGGCGGGGAGACCGTCCCACCGGAAACCGTCGCCGACCTCCGCGAGGGGGCCCGCGAGCGCGGGGTCTACTGCCCGCAGATCGCCGAGGAGTACGGGGGCATGGGCGAGGACTTCCGCGACGTCCTCCCGCTGTTCGAGGAGGCCGGACGGTCCCTCCTGGCCGCGCCGGCGATGCGGGTGGACGCCCCCGACGAGGGGAACATGCACACCCTCGAGATGTTCGGCACGGAGACACAGAAAGAGCGCTGGCTCCGGCCGCTGGTCGCCGGCGAGATACGTTCGGCGTTCGCGATGACCGAACCCCGGCAGGGCGGTGGCGCGGACCCCAAACTGATCGAGACGACCGCCGAGCGCGAGGGCGAGGAGTGGGTCATCGACGGCCACAAGTGGTGGATCACGAACGGCTCGGTTGCGGACGTCTTCATCACGCTCGCCCGGACCGACCCCGACGAACACCCCTACTCGGGCTGTTCGCTGATCGTCGTCCCCGCGGACACCCCCGGCCTTGAGGTCACGCGGGACATCCCCCACCTCGGCGACGACGTGGTCGCGCAGGTCCACTCGGAGGTCCGCTACGACGGCGTCCGCGTCCCCGCGGAGAACCTCCTGGGGACCGAGAACGAGGGGTTCACCCACGCACAGCAGCGGCTCGGCCCCGCCCGGCTCACCCACTGCATGCGCTACTCCGGGATGGCAACCCGGGCCTTAGAGGTGGCGAAGGCCTACACCAGCGACCGGCAGGCGTTCGGCGGCCCCGTCGCCGAGAAGGGGAGCGTCCGGCGGGACGTCGCGAACGCGGAGACGCGGCTCCACGCCGTCCGGACGATGGTCCGCGACGCCGCGGACAAGATACGCAGGGGCGAGGAGGCCCGCGTCGAGGTGTCGATGTGCAAGGAGTTCGCCGCGAACGTCGCCCAGGAGGCCATCGACACGGCCGTCCAGCTCTGCGGCGCGAGCGGCGTCGGCAAGGACCTCCCGATCGCGGACTTCTACGAGAACGTCCGGCAGTTCCGCCTCGTCGACGGCCCGGACGAGGTCCACGAGCGGGTCATCGCCCGGGCGGCCTACGAGGACGTCGACGGGTCCGAACTCGACCGGCTCCCGACGTTCTGAGCCCCACGGTGCTGTCCCCGCCCGTCACCCCGCACGCCACGCTCACGCCGTCGGATCCAGCCCGGAGAGCTCCTCGAGAACGGTTATCACGCCGGTGAAGTCGAGGTCCCCCTTGCCCTGCTGTTCGAGCGCCTTGTAGAGCTCGTGGGCGACGGCGGTGCTCGGGAGGGCGGCACCGTACTCCTCGGCGTCGCCGACCGCGATGCGGAGGTCCTTGTACATGTACGACCCGAAGAACCCGGGCTCGAGGTCGCCGGCGACCATGTCGTCCGCGCGGTGTTCGAGCGCCCAGGTGTCGGCGGCCCCGCCCCGCATGGCCTCGACGACCGCGGCCCGCCCGACGCCCGCCTGCTCGGCGAACACCATCGCCTCCGAGAGCGCGACGGCTTCGCTCGCCACGATGATGTTGTTGCAGACCTTCGCGGTCTGTCCCGCGCCGGACTCGCCGACCCGGGTGACCTTCCCGCCCATCACCTCGAACAGGTCGCGGTGGGCCTCGACGAGCCCCTCGTTCCCGCCGATCATGATCGACATCGTCCCCGAGACGGCCCCCGGCTCGCCGCCGCTGACCGGCGCGTCGATGGTCGGGACCCCGACCGACTCGAGTTCCGTTGCGACCTCCCGGATCGCGTCCGGGCCGATGGTGCTCATGTCGATGTAGACGAGGCCGTCGTGGGCCCCCTCGATCACGCCGTCCTCGCCGAGGGCGACCTCGCGGACGTGCTCGCCCGCCGGGAGGAACGTGATCAGCACGTCGCTGGCCTCGGCGACCGCGGCCGGGGTGTCGCGCGCCTCGGCGCCGTAGTCGACCGCCTCCGCGACCCGCTCCTCGACGACGTCGTTGACGACCAGGTGGTACCCCGCGTCCATCAGGTTCTTCGCCGACGGCAGACCCATGATGCCGAGGCCGACGAACCCGACGGTCCGGTCCGTCCCGCCTTCGCTCTCGCTCATGTCCTCCACCGATGCGGTTCGCCGCCAAAGCGGTTGCGGCGCGGAGGTGGGACTCCGGACTCGCTCGTGCGCCACGTGTCCCGTACTCCGCGCGCCGCGGGAGAATCCCCGGGAGGTGTTCGGCCCCGAGGGCCGTCCGCTTCTGCGTGACGGCTACGCGACCGCCTCCGCCTCGTCGTAGCAGGGTCGCTCGACCGTCCCCTGGAGCGAGCCGACCGGTGTGCTCCACGTCCCGGGAGCCGGGGCAGCGTATCGCACCCGACGCCGGGCCGAACCCGTCGCGTGGCACACGGCGGACGGTGCTCCGCCGGATCGCCGGCCGGAGGCCACGCGAGGATCGGACCACCGGCATCCGAGCGCGGAGGGAGCGGGACGGTTCCCGCGGGTTCGGCCTACGGTCTCGGCGGCTCGACGTGCGAGATGTAGGCCGCGAGATCCGTCGTCGTCACCATCCCGATGGGCTCCTCCGCCCTGTCGACGACGGGCATGTGGTGAAAGCCCGCCTCGACCATCTCGTCGGCCACCTCCCTGATCGGCGCCCGAGCGGTCGTCGTGACGAGGTCGGTGCTCATGTACCGGGTGACCGTCGTCTCCGCCTTCGGCCGGCTCCTCGCGACGATGCTCACGAAGTCCGTCGTCGTGAGGATCCCCTCCAGCCGGTTCGACTCGTCGACGACGAGCACCGAGCCGACCTCCGCCTCGAGCATCAGCCGTGCCGCGTCCTCGACGAGCGTGTCCGGGCCGACCGTCCGGAGGTCCGTCGACATTACCCGACCCACGAAGATGTCGTCCATGGGTCGTGCAACCACCCGGCACGAATAAATCTGGTGATGGTTCGTGGCCGGCGGCGACGGTGTTCGGGACGCTCGCGGCGATCTGCCGCCGCGCGTCCGTACTTGTGTCCGGGCGCCGTAACCGGGGTATGGCGAACACGTGGCGGGCAGGATTCGAGACGCAGCGGGAGGAGGTCGCCGGCGCGTCGCTCCCGGTCGAGGGGTCGTTCCGCTCGAGCACTGGTTCGACCCGCTGGCGATGCTCCGGCGGTTCCGCATCGCCGACGGTACCGTCGAGTACTCGAACCGGTACGTCCGGAGCGAGGACTTCCGGGTCGCCCGCGAGGGGGGACGGCTCCGGTCGCCGTTCCCGGGGACCCCCGCCGACCGGTCGGCGCTCGGCCGCCTCCGGGGGGCCCTGACCGGCGCGTATCCGGACAACCCGGCCATCGGCGTCGCCCGGATGGACGGCGAGTACCTCGCCGTGACGGAGTCGGCGGTCGGGTTGCGGTTCGACCCCGAAACGCTGGAGACCAACAGTCGAAGGGACCTCACGGCGGGGCTGGACTGTGACCTCGCGCTCGGGCACGCCCACTACGATCCCCGCGAGGAGGCGTTCTGGTCGCTCGGCGTCTCCTACGGCCGGGAGAGCGCCTACACCCTGTTCCGGCGACCCGAGGGCGGCCCGCCGGAGGCGAGGACCCGGCTCGTCTTCGAGGACCACCCGCCGTACGTCCACGCGTTCGCGCTGACCGAGCGGTTCGCGGTCGTCCCCGAGCCGCCGTTCGGCGTCGACCTCCGGTCGCTCCTGCTCGGCGTCCCGCGGGGCCGGACGTTCCTCGACGCGTTCGGCCCGCGGGACGCCCCCGCGCGGTTCCACGTCCTCGACCGCGAGAGCGGCGAGCGGGTCGCCGCCGTCCGAACGGACCCGTTCTTCGTCTACCACTTCGCGAACGCGTTCGAGGCCGACGACGGGGTCGTCCTCGACTGCGTCGCCTTCCCGGACGGGAACGCGGTCACGGGCCTCACCCTCGAGAACCTCCGGAGCGACGACCCCGACCTCCCCCGCGGGGACCTCGTTCGCTACCGGCTCCCGCTCCCGGGCGGCCGTGCCGACCGGACCACCCTCCGCGAGGGCCCCGTCGAGTTCCCGACCATCCACTACCGGCGGTACAACGCCCGTCCGTACCGGTACGCCTACCTCGCCGCCACGGAGCGGGGGAGCCTCCCGACGGCGGTCGTCAAGGTCGACGTCGAGTCCGGGACCGAGGGGGTCTGGCGCGAGCCGGGGACCCACCCCGGCGAGGCGGTGTTCGTCCCCGCACCCGATCCGGGGACGGAGGACGACGGCGTCCTCCTGACGGTCGTTCTCGACGCCGACGCCGACCGCTCGGAACTGGTCTGTCTCGACGCCCGCGGGCTGGAGCCGCTCGCCCGCGCTCGCCTCCCCCACCGGCTCCCGTTTGCCTTCCACGGACAGTTCTACGCCGACCGCGACCCCGTCCGGTCGGTGGCCTGAGCGCCGCCTCGGAGCCCCTCGACCCTCCGGGGGATCGCGGGGAGCGGGGACGTTTAACCGCCCCGGGGCCCGTTAGAAACCATGAGATTCAGCCGCTGGACGCCGTTCGCCGTCCTCCGGCCGGAGCGGTACGTCAGCGAGGACGGGGAGCTCCGGTCGTCGTTCGACCTCAAGGGGTGGTCGCGTCGGACCTACGACTGGGTCCAGGACGACTGGAACGGGATCCTCGACCTCGCCAAGCGACCGGACGAGACGCTCGCGGCGGGCGAGGGCGACTGCGAGGACTACGCGCTGGTGGCCGCCTCGTGGGCGCTCGCCAACGACCGGTCCGGCGTCGGGCTGGCGGTCTGCTGGGAGTGGCCCTACCCCTGGCCGCCCCACGCCATCGCCTACGACGACGAGCGGGTCTACTCCTCCGGGCACGTCACCGAGGAGTCCGTCGACGAGTTCAAGGGGCGCGAGGGGTACCTGTTCGCCCTGCGACGACCCCTCCGGCGACCGTCCGCGTCCACGCTCTCGGACGGGACCGACGGGTCCGACCCCCCCTGACCCGCCCGGTCGGGTCGGGTCGGGTCGGGTCGGTCCTCCGGGGCTCCGGACCGTCCCCTCCCCCGACCCTCGACCCCCCCCGCGACCACGACGTTCAATACGCCCGCCGCCGAGAGGCCGGCCGTGGCAGTCTCCTTCGACCTCTTCGGGACGCTCGTCGACGTCGACCGGCCGGCCGACCCGGCAGCGGCGGTCGGCCGGGAACTCGAGGCGGCCGGGGTCACGCTCCCCGACGACTGGGCGACGGCCTACCGGACCCCACAGGTCGAGGTCCCCGAAGGGGCGGAGGTATCGCTCGTCGATCACGTCCGGGCGGCGCTCGCCGGGGGCAACCCGGACGGGACGGCTGGCCCCGACGAGCGGACCGTCCGGCGGGCCCTGCTCCGGGCGTTCGACACCGGGGTCCGGACCCGTGCCGACGCCGAACGGGCGGTGACCGCGGCCGCGGAACGCGGTCCCGTCGGGATCCTCTCGAACTGCTCGGTCCCGGGGCTGGTCGCGCGGGCGGTGGATCGCTCGTCGCTCGACCCCGCGCGGTTCGACGCGGTCGTCGCCAGCGTCGACGTCGGGTGGCGCAAGCCCGACCGCCGCGCGTTCGAGGCCGTCGCCGACCGGCTCGGCGTCCGGACGAACGAACTCCTCCACGTCGGCGACGACCCGGGGACCGACGGGGGAGCGACCGACGCCGGGGCGCGGGCGGTCCTGCTCGGGCCGGTCGCGCTCGGGGACGTCCCGTCCTACCTCGACCGGGAGCGATGAGCACCGCGGGCGTCCTCGCCGTCGCCGTGGCCGCCGCGCTCGAGGCGCTCCTGTCCGAACCACCGGCCCGCTTGCACCCAGTCGCGTGGTTCGGGCGCGCGGTGACCCCGTTCGACCGCGAGTGGTCGAGGGCCGGGGCGGTCGGGGTCGGGGTCGGGGTCGCCCTCCTCCTGCCGCTGGTCGCCGCCGCCGTCGTCGCCGGCATCGTCCGGCTCGCCGATGCGGTCCACCCGCTCGCCGCGGGGGTACTCGCCGGCGTCGCCCTCTTTTCGACCACGAGCCTCCGGATGCTCCTCGACGAGGCTCGACGGGTGAACGGCCTCGTCGAGACCGACCTCGGCGGGGCACGGTCGGCGCTGCGCTCGCTGGCCGGACGGGACGCGTCGGGGCTCTCGGCGGGCGAGGTTCGGAGCGCCGCCGTCGAGAGCGCCGCCGAGAACCTCACCGACGGTCTGGTCGCGCCGCTGCTCGCGTTCGCGGTCCTCGCGCCCCTCTCGCTGCCGCTCGCGGTCGGCGCGGCGGCGTGGGTGAAGGCGGTGAACACGCTCGATTCGATGCTCGGCTACCGGTCGAAACCGGTCGGCCGGGCGAGCGCCCGGCTCGACGACCTCGTCATGTGGCTCCCCGCGCGGCTGAGCGCGGTCCTGCTCGCGCTCGGGGCGGGGCGACCGGGGGTGCTCGGCCGCGCCCGGGCGTGGGCCGGGGAACCGCCGTCGCCGAACTCGGGGTGGCCGATGGCGACGCTCGCCGCCCTGATCGACGCCCGCCTCGAGAAACCCGGCGCGTACGTCCTGAACCCCGAGCGGGCGCTCCCGACCGGCGATGCCGTCGAGCGGGGCATCGCGCTCGTCCGGCGGGCCGGACTGCTCGCCTACGCGGCGGCGGGAGTCGTGGCGGGGGCCGGCGCGTGGATCGGTGGCCTGGCGGAGGTGCTCGCGTGGTCCTGAGCGCGCTGCGGGGGGCGCTCGGCTTCCTCACCCGGCTTCCCGTCGGCCACGACGAGGCCTCGTGGGACGCCTTCCGGCGGACGCCGGCCGCGTTCCCGCTGGCGGGCTACGTCGTCGGGGCGCTCCTCGCGGTCCCCGCGGCCCTCGGCGCCGCCCTCCCGGTCCCGGCCCCGGTCGTCGCGCTCCTGTTCGTCCTCGCGGTGGTCGGCCTGACGGGGATCACGCACCTCGACGGCCTCGCGGACCTCGGCGACGCGGCGGTCGTCCACGGCCCCGAGCGGCGGCGGGAGGTCATGAAGGACCCGGCGGTCGGCGTCGGCGGGACCGCCGCCGTCTGTCTGGGGCTCGTGGGCCGGCGTCGCGGCGTTCGGAACCGCCGCCCACGAGGGCCTCGGCTCGCAGGTGGTCGGCGGGTCACCGCGCGGCCTGCTCGGCCCCGCGCTCGTCGCCCTCCCGGCGCTCGCCCTGACGTGGCCCTCGACCGCCGCCGGGGTCGGGCTGTTGGCCGGCCTCCTCGCCGCGTGGCTCCTCCGCCGGTGGGTCCGGGGATGGCTCGGCGGCGTCAGCGGCGACGTCCTCGGCGCGGCGAACGAACTCGCACGGCTGGCCGCGCTCCACGCCGGCCTCGTCGTCTGGAGCGCGCTCTGATACGGATTACTGTGGTCTTTTGCCGCCGATCGCGGACCCCGTTCGAGTGACCGTCGGTAAACCGTTACAACGATCCGTACGAGACGCCGCCCGCGCGACGGGGCGGTCCGCTGGAGTCCGACACCGCCGGCCTCGACGGTCACGCGACTCGACCGCACGATTGATTACCGGCGAGACGGTTGCCGAGGTATGAGTGTGGATGACACGCGGGTCCACCTGTACTGGGCGACCGGCTGCACCAGCTGTCTCCGGGCCAAGGAGTTCCTCGAGCGCAACGAGGTCCCGTTCGTCTCGCACAACGTGACCGAGGACCGGAGCGTCCTCGACGACATGGAGGAACAGGGGCTCCCCCGGCAGGTCCCGGTGGTCAAGCGCGGCGAGGACTGGACGGACGCGCAGGAGCTCGACGAGGTGGCCCGGATCGCGGGCGTCGAACACGAGGCCGAACCCCTGCCGGTCGAGGAGCTGTACCGCCGGCTCGACCTCGTCCTCGAGACCGTCGACCGCTACCTCGGCTCGCTCTCCGAGGAGCACCTGCGGGTCGACATCCCGAACCGGCCGCGGAGCGTCGGCGAGCTCTCGTATCACACGTTCAGCATCGTGGAGTCGTTCCTGGACCACGAGGACGGCGAGTCGCTCACGAGCTACGAGCCCGAACTGGAGTGGGCGAACCGGTCCGTCGACGCCCTGAGGGCGTACGGGGAGTACGTGCGGATCCGCCTCCACGACTGGTACGAGGGCCCCGCACGGGGACGGGACTTCTCGGAGACGGCGAACGTCTACTACGGGGACCCGACCGTCCACGAGTTCTTCGAGCGGACCACCTGGCACGCGGGCCAGCACACGCGCCAGCTGGAGTGGATGCTCGCCGAGGAGTTCGGGATCGACGTCGAGCCGCTTGACCCGGCCACGTGGGAGGGCCTGCCCATGCCCGAGAAGGTGTGGGACACGCAGTGACCGACACTCCGAACGGGCCGTAACGACACGCCCATCGGCTCGTACCCGACACCCGAGACACCCGTACTCGACACCCGAGACCTGGAGTCGCCACCGAGGGCATCCGAGCCCGGTACTGGCGTGGGATTAAGTGGTCGTGCGGAGTCGACCCGCCATGGTACGGGAGTACGAGGAGTCCGAGGTACCGTCGACGTACGACCTCCGGGAGGTCCCGCCGGTCCGGGACGGGGACGGCATCAGGCAGTCGGTGTTCCGGGGGATGGATCAGATGGTCGGGTTCACCGTCATCGAGCCGGACAAGCCGGACGCCGAGCCCCACTCTCATCCCTGGGAGCAGGTGAACGTCCTCGCAGCGGGGCGACTCGACTTCCTGGTGGGCGGCGAGCGAGTCACCCTCGAACCGTCCGACGCGATAGCGATCCCGCCGGGCGTCGAGCACACGGCCCGGGCGGTCGGCGAGCGAGCGGTACTGTTCGCGTTCTGGCCGCTTCGGGAGGACCGCCTCGACGCGACGAGCTACCAGACCGAGTTCGGCGGGGAGTAGGTCCCCGCGGGCGCTCGATTCGGGCGAACGCTTAGGAGCTTCCCCCTGTCACGGTCGGCCATGGACGTCATCCACGCGGCCGTCTGGGTCTCCGACCTGGAAGCGGCCCGCGAGTTCTTCGTCGACGGCGTCGGGCTGGAGGAACACCGGTCGCTGACGCTCGACGGCATCGAGAACGTCTGGCTCGGGGGCGAACACGGGGAGATACAGCTCCGTCACGCGCCGGACCACCCCGACCCTGACCCCGACCGCTCCGCGCTCGACCACGTCGCGCTCTCGGTCGAGGACGTGGACGCCGAGCTCGAGCGGATCGTCGACCGCACGGGATGTGAGGTGATCGAGACACCCCGGACGGTCGAGGCGGCCGACGCGCGCATCGCGTTCCTCGGGGGCGTCGACGGCTACGTCCTCGAACTGGTCGAGGACCTCGGCTGAACGGGCCGGGCGACGCGCCGCCGGCGCGAGCGTCACCCGAGGCCCATCCGCCGCGACGGGCTCCGGGAGGCCGACCTATATGACCCGTGGGCACCCCCCCGGCACATGGTGCAGGACTTCGACGGACGGACCGCACTCGTGACCGGGGCGAGCAGGAACATCGGACGGGCCATCGCGGTGATGCTGGCCGAGCGCGGCGCGGACGTGGGCGTCGCCGCACGGACCGACCGCGACGGCGTCGAGGGGACGGCCCGGCGGGTCGAGGCGGCCGGCGGGGACTCGGCGGTTGCGCTCGCCGACCTCGCCGACCCCGAGGGCGTCGATTCGATGGTCGAGGACGTCCGGGCGGAACTGGGCCCCGTCGACGTCCTAGTGAACAACGCGACCTACCGGCCGAGCGCGCCGTTCCTCGACGTCGGGCTGGCGGAGCTCGACCGCGTCGCGGACGTGAACTTCCGGGGGCTGTTCCTCACCACCCAGCACGTCGCACCGGACATGATCGACCGTGGCGGCGGGTCGGTCGTCAACCTCGTCGGCGCGATGGTCTACCTCGGGCTCGCCGGCCACACCCACTCGTTCGGCTCGAAGATGGCCATCGAGGGGCTGACCCGCCAGCTGTCGACCGAACTCGGGCCGGACGGGGTGCGGGTGAACGCCGTCTCCCCGGGGCTCATCGACACCGACCGGGACGCGGGCGGGGACTGGGACCGGATCGAGCGGGAGGTGGTCGAGGCGACGCCGCTCCGCCGCCTCGGGACGGTCGAGGAGGTGGCCGAGGCCTGCTGCTTCCTCGCCTCCGACAGGGCGTCGTTCGTCACCGGGACGACGCTCCACGTCAACGGCGGGACCTACCCGACGCCGGACCTGGTGTCCGGCGGGCGGTCGTGAGGCGGTCGTGGACGCGCTCGTGCTCTGTGGAGGGAAGGGGACGCGCCTCGACGCGGCGGTGGAGAAGCCGCTGTTCGAGGTCGGCGGCCTTCCGATGATCGACCGCGTGCTCGCGGCCCTCGACGGGAGCCGCGTCGGCGACGTGTATCCGGTCGTCTCGCCGCACGCGCCGGCGACCCGCGAGCACCTCGCCGGCCGCCCGCGCATCGACGCCCCTGGCGAGGGGTACGTCGCGGACCTCCGGTTCGCGCTCGGGGACGAGCGCGTGGCGACGCCCGTGCTGACCGCCGCCGCCGACCTCCCGCTCCTGGCCCCCGACGCCGTCGACGCCGTCCTCGACGCGCATGACGGCGGCTCGCTCGCCGTCTGCGTCCCCGCGTCGCTCAAGCGTAATCTGGGCGTGAGCGTGGACACAACCTTCGAGCGGGGGGGTCGGGAACTCGTCCCGGCGGGGGCGAACGTCGTCGTCGGCGACGGCCGAGACGAAACGTACGTAACCGAGGACCGCCGACTGGCCGTCAACGTGAACACGAGACGGGACGCGGCCGTGGCGGAGGCGTGGCTGTGAGGCTCGTCCTCGCCGCGGGAACGACCCGAACCGCACGCATCGAGGGGATCAGCGCCGCCGGCGCCGACCCGGACCTGATGGCCCACACCCCGAGCGCCGACGCGGAGATACTGGTCGAGGGGCGGCCGGTCGAGGCACCGGTCGTCCCCGTGAGCCCGACGGGCTGTCCGACCCCGGCGGTCGTCACCCGGGCGGTGCGCGAACTCGCGGGGTTCGACGTCACGGTGCTCGACGCGGGGCTCGCTCGAGCGACCGGCGTCGAGGCCGTCCCCCTGGACGCGTCGGCCGGCCGCGACGTCCGGAAGGCGGTGGCCGTCCGGGACGCCGACGGGGTGTTCGAGCGGGCCCGCGAGTTCGGCGCGGGGCTCGCCGACCAGGCGGTGTTCGTCGCGGAGACGATACCCGGCGGGACGACCACCGCCCTCGGCGTGCTCGCGGCGCTCGGCGAGGACCGGGGCGTCTCCTCGTCGCTCCCGGAGAACCCGCTCGAGCTGAAACGGCGGGTCGTCGAGGAGGGGCTCGCCGCGAGCGACATGGAACCGGGCGACGCGGCCGGCGACCCGCTCGCCGCCGTCGAGCGGATGGGCGACCCCGTGCTCGCGGCGGTCGCCGGCGTCGTCCGGGGCGCGCTCCTCCGGCACGGCGGGGTCGACGCGCCGCTCCCGCTGGCGACCACGTCGTTCGTCGCGGCGGACCCGGGGACGGCCCTCCGCGAGGCGGCCGGGGCGCTCGACCTCGACCTCGCGGTCACGGACCCCGGGTTCGAGCGGTCGGAACACGTCGCCATGGAGCGGTACGTCGCCGGCGAGGGCAAGGAGGGCGTCGGGATGGGCGGCGCGCTCGCGTACGCCCGGGGGGCGGGCGTCCCGATGGCCGACGTCCGCGACTCGGTTGCGGCGGTCTACGACCGACTCGTCGCGCCCGAGGGGTATCGACCGGAGGGGGGCAATGGACCCTGAGGCGGTCGCGGGCGGGACCAGGGTCCCGCACGGGAGCAGCGACGACCCCGACCTGCTGGACTTCAGCGCGAACACGAACCCGCTCGTCCCCGAGGGGACCGAACGGGTCTACCGCGGGGCGTTCGGCGCCGCACGCACGTACCCGCCGGACGGCTACCCGGCGTACCGACAGGCGGCCGCCGACTACGTGGACTGCGACCCCGGCGACGTCGTGCCGACGCCGGGCGGACTTGCGGCGATCCGCCTCGCGGTCGAAGTGACCGCCGACCGCGGCGACTCGGTGCTCGTCCCGTACCCGAGTTTCGGCGAGTACGCCCGCGAGGTCCGACTCCAGAGGGCCGACCCGTCGTTCGTTCCCCACGACGAACTGCTCGACGCGGACCCCGCCGACCACGCGCTCGCCGTGGTCTGCAACCCGAACAACCCGACCGGCGACGCCTACGACGCCGGTCGGCTCCGGGGGTTCGCCGACCGGTGTCGGGAGGCCGGGACGCCGCTGCTCGTCGACGAGGCGTTCCTCGGGTTCACCGGCGAGCGGTCGCTCGCGGGCCGCGATGGCGTCGTCGTGGCGCGGTCGCTCACGAAGCTGTTCGGCCTCCCGGGCATCCGGGCGGGGTTCGCCGTCGCGACCGGCGACCTGGGCACCCGGCTGCAGGTCGCCCGCCGGGCGTGGGCGCTCGGCACGCCCGCGGCCGCCGTCGGCGCTCACTGCATGGGATGTGTGGCGTTCGTCGCGGAGACGCGCGAGCGGGTCCGGGCGGAGCGCGAGCGGATGCGCGAGGCGCTCTCGGGGCGGTTCGAAGTCCACCCCTCCGACGCCCCGTTCCTGCTGCTCGACGTCGGCGGGCGGGACGTCGCGGCGGTCGTGGAGCGAGCGCGCGAGCGGAGCGTCGCGGTGCGGGACGCGACGACGTTCCGCGGCCTCGACTCGCACGTCAGGGTGGCCGTCCGGCTCCCCGACGGGAACGACCGGCTGCTGGAGGTCCTCGCGGATGTCTGAGCCCGAGCTCGCGGTCCGTTCGGGGGTCCTCCGGATGCGCCACCCGGACGCCCGGTGGCTCTCGACGGGGTGGAACGGGGGTTCGTCGACGCGGACGCCGCGTACAACGTCTCGGTTCCGACGGGGTTCGACCGGACCGACCTCGACGCGTACGTCGGGGAACGACGGCGCGAGGCGGGGTTCGACCCCGCCGGACCGGCGCTGTTGACGGGCGTCGGGATGCGCCACGCCCGCGCCGCCCGGAGCGGATCGGTGACGGCCGTCGTCACCGCGGGCCTGTCGAACCCGGCCGCGCTCCCGGCCGCGGGCGAGGAGGCGGCGTCGCTCGACGGCGACGTCGGCGAGTACGACCCGGGGACGGTGAACGTCCTGCTCTCCGCGACGCGCGCGCTCGGGGACGGGGCGCTGGCCTCGCTGCTCGGCGTCGCGGTCGAGGCGAAGGCGGCGACGCTGCTGGCCGACACGGGGTTCCCCGGGACGACGACCGACGCCGCCGTCGTCGGCTGTCGGTCGACGGGGAAGCGGGAGCCGTTCGCCGGGAGCGGCACCCCCACCGGTGCGGCCGCCCGGGCCTGCGTCCGCGGCGCGCTCCGTGCGAGCCTGCGGTCGCGCTATCCCGACGGCGACCTCCCGACGTCGGTCGGTGACGCGGAGCACGGCGTCTCGACCGACCACGCCGCCGAGGTGTTCCGGCCCCGGGGATAAAGCAGGATTTACCTGCCACAAGTCCGTTTGTCCGGCTCGATGGAACCGTCCCCGTCCCCGTCCCCGTCCCCGTCCCTGTCCCTGGTCGCACGCTCGCGGACCACTCGCGTCCCCCCGGAGGGTCGTCCGTGAGGGGGATCCTCCTCGCGGGGACGGCCTCCGGCGTCGGCAAGACGGTCGGCACGCTGGCCGCGATGCGGGCGCTGGAGCGGGCGGGAGAGGCCGTCCAGCCGGCCAAGGCCGGCCCGGACTTCATCGACCCGAGCCACCACGCCGCCGTCGCGGGCCGGCCCTCACGCACGCTCGACACGTGGATGTCGGGACGGGGGGGGACCCGGCGGAACTACCACCGCGGCGAGGGCGACGTCTGCGTCGTCGAGGGGGTCATGGGCCTGTACGACGGGGCGGTTTCGAGCACCGCGGCCGTCGCCGAGGCGCTCTCGCTCCCGGTGGTGCTCGTCGTCGACGCGAGCGCGGGGATGGAGAGCGTCGCCGCCACGGCGCTCGGCTTCCGGGAGTACGCCGACCGGATCGGCCGCGACATCGACGTGGCCGGCGTGCTCGCCTCGCGGGCACACGGCGGCCGCCACGAGCGGGGCATCCGCGAGGCCCTGCCCGACGGACTGGAGTACTTCGGTCGCGTCCCGCCGCTGTCGGGCCTCGAGATCCCCGACAGACACCTCGGTCTGCACATGGGCGACGAGGCACCCGTCGACGACGACGCACTGGACGAGGCCGCCGAGGGCGTGCGGGCCGAGCGGCTCCTCGACGTCGCCCGCGCGCGCGACGACGCCTTCCGGTTCGTCTACCCCGCCACGATAGAGCGGCTCCGCGAGCGGGCGACGGTCCTCGAGTTCGCGCCGACGGCGGGCGACGACCTCCCCGACTGCGAGGGGATCTACCTCCCGGGGGGCTATCCGGAACTCCACGCCGAACGGCTCTCCGGAAGTCCCGCGCTCGACTCGCTCGCCGATCGGGCGGCTGAGGGACTCTCGGTCCTCGGCGAGTGCGGCGGGCTGATGGCGCTCGCCGAGTCGCTGACTACGGTCGACGACGTCACCGTCGACATGGCGGGGATCCTCCCCGCGGACGTCGAGATGCACGACCGCTACCGGGCGCTCGACCACGTCGAACTCCGGGCGAAGCGGGAGGCCCTGACCGCCGGCGCGGGGGCGACCGTCCGGGGCCACGAGTTCCACTACTCGACGGCGGCGGTGGACGGGGACGCCCGGTTCGCCTTCGACGTCGAGCGGGGGACGGGGCTCGACGGCGACCACGACGGTCTCACCGAACACCGGACGCTGGGTACCTACGCCCACGTCCACGCCGACAGCGGTGCGTTCGACCGGTTCCTCGATTCGCTATGACCGATCACACCACGGAGACGGCGGAGACGGCGACCGACCGGGGCCCGAGGGCCCGCGAGATCGAACCGAGCGCCCCCGAGGAGTTCGGGCTCACCCAGGTCTGGTGGGGCGACGGCAAGGGCAAGACCACCGCGGCGATGGGGATGGGGTTCCGGGCGGCGGGCCACGGCTACCGCGTCCATATGCTCCAGTTCATGAAGGGCGGGACGGGAACCGTCGAGGACGTCCGCGGGGAGTACAACGCCATCGAGGCGATGCCGGGGTTCAGCTACGAGAACACGGGCAACTACGGCTGGCACGGCTTCCTCGACGGGTCGGACGACGACGAGCACGAGGCGAAGGCCCGCGGGGCGCTCGCCCGGACGCGGGAGCTGCTGGAGGCGGCCGGCGAGGCCGACCTGACCGCGCCGCTCGACCTCGATGGGCCCCCGGACGCCGGGGTGCACATGCTGATCCTCGACGAGGTGCTGTACGCGGCCAACCGCGGCCTCGTCGAACCGGAGGAGGTGGTCGAACTGATCGAGTCGGAGCCCGAGGCGCTCGAACTCGTCCTCACGGGCGGGCACGAGCGCCCCGACTACCTCGTCGACCACGCCGATCTCGTCACGAACGTCCGGAAGGGGAAACACCCCATCGAGGCCGGCCAGGGAGCCCGGAGGGGGACGGAGTACTGATCCACGTCGACCGCCCGGTCGGCCCGACCGGCGGCGGGTTTCATTACGCGTCGCCACACAGGGTCGGGAGTCATGCAGATCGACCTGAGCGACGAGACCGCGCTCGTCACGGGCGCCGGCCGCGGGATGGGCCGCGCTACCGCCGAATCACTGGCCGAGAGCGGCGCCGACGTGGTACTCAACGACGTCGTCGAGGAACGTATCGAGGAGGCCGCCGACGCCATCGCCGACGCGGAGGGGGGCGACGCGCTCGCCGTGACCGCCGACGTGACCGACTACGACGCGGTGGACGGGATGGTCGAGACCGCCGAGGCCGAGTTCGGGGGGATCGACGTGCTCGTCAACAACGCGGGGGCGTGGGTGACCGAGTTCTTCACCGAGACCGAGCCCGATCAGTGGCGCCAGGACGTCGATCTGAACCTCTACGGCGTGTTCAACTGCACCCGACACGTCCTGCCGGGGATGGCCGAGCGGGGGCACGGCTCGGTGGTGAGTATCGTCTCCGACGCCGGACGGGTCGGCGAGCCGCGGCTGGGCACCTACTCCGCGGCGAAGGCCGGCGTCGTCGGGTTCACGAAGGCCGTCGCGAAGGAGGCCGGCCGGTACGACGTCCGGCTCAACTGCGTCGCGATGGGCACGACCGAGACGCCGCTGACCGAGGACATGCTCGCCGAGGGACGGCGCGAGAAGGTCCTCGAACAGTACGCGCTGAACCGTCTCGGTCGCCCCGAGGACGCCGCGAACGTGGTGACGTTCCTCGCCTCGGACGCCGCCGAGTGGGTCACCGGGCAGACGGTCCCCGTCAACGGCGGCTACTCGATGGCCTGATACGGTCGTGCGTAACGATGTACCGGCGATCGCCCGGACGGGTCGGGTATCATCGGTAAAAGACGACGCACGACCGTATCAGTCCCGCCCATCGATGGTTGTTGATCGATCGACGCGGGTGGGACTGAAGCGGGCGACCTGCTGGGGGAATGCGGGCGACGCAAGCACGTCGACGAAGCGAGCGCGCTCCGCGCTACCCCCGACTCCAGCGGGGCGGGGCTTTCGATGTAGTCTCGGCTGCAAGACCGACTCGCTCGCATTCCCGTCCTTCCGGACGCCGAGCGACCGGAGCGAGCGTTTATGAGCACACCCGCACAGCACCGTCGCATGACCTATCACGTCTCGCTCGACTACGAGAGCTACGAGGCGGCCCGGGAGGGGTTCGAGTGGAACGTGCCGGAGAGCTACAACGCGGCCCACGACCTCGTCGGCAAGCACGAGGATCCGAAGGCCCGTGTGGGGCTGTTCCAGGCCTACCCCGACGGCCGGCGGGAGACCTACACGTTCCACGACCTCGACGCCCTGTCGAACCGGGTGGCGAACGGGCTGGCCGGACTCGGCGTCGAGCGGGGCGACCGCGTCGGCGTGGTGGTGCCACAGAAGCCGGCGACGGTGCTCACCCACCTCGCGTGCTGGAAGCTCGGCGCCGTCTCGCTCCCGCTCTCCGTACTGTTCGGGCCCGACGCGCTCGAGTACCGCCTGCGCGACAGCGGCGCGGCGGCCGTGGTCGTCGACGAGTCGGTCCGGGAGACGCTGGAGGCCGTCCGGGGGGACCTGCCGGACCTCGGGCACGTGGTGGAGGTCGACGGCGACGCGGCCGGCGACGCGCTGGCGTTCGCGGACCTCCACGCCGGCGAGTCACGGCGGTTCGAGTACGCCGAAACCGACGGGGACACGCCGATGGTCGTTCCCTACACCAGCGGCTCGACGGGGCCGCCGAAGGGCGTCGTCCTCAGCCACGACGTCTGGATCGGCCACTGTCCGGCCTACCGGATGTACTTCGAGCGCGACCTCGACGGCTCGGTGACGTGGACGCCGGCGGACTGGGCGTGGCTCGGCGGGCTGGGCAACCTCCTCTCGCCCGCGTGGCACTACGGCCGCCCCGTCGTCGGCTACTCGACGGGATCGTTCGACGCCGAGACCGCCTTCTCGATACTCGAGGAGTTCGGCGTCACCCACGCCTGGATCCCCCCCACCGCGATCCGGATGCTGATGTCAGTCGAGGACCCCGGAGAGCGGTTCGACCTCGACCTCGAGGTGATCGCGGCGGGCGGGGAGCCGCTGACCCCCGAGATACCCGAGTGGGCCGACGAGACGCTCGGCGTGCTCGTCAACGAGCAGTACGGGCAGACGGAGGCGAACCTGATCGCGACCACCTGTCAGGGGTGGTTCGAGGCGCGGCCGGGGTCGATGGGCAAGCCGACCCCGGGGTTCGACGTGGCGATACTCGACACCGAAACCCGGGAGGAGCTCGGTCCCGGCGAACTGGGCGAGATCGCCGTGAAGCGCGACGACAACCCCGTGGTCTTCGAGCGGTACTGGAACCAGCCGGAGCGGACGGCCGAGGTCCGAGTCGACGTCCCCGGGGGCGACGCGAGCGGGACTCCGGGGACGCCGGACCCGTCCGGCGAGTGGCACGTCACCGGCGACCTCGCGGTCCGCGACGAGGACGGGTACTACTGGTTCAAGTCCCGCGACGACGACGTCATCATCACCGCCGGCTACCGCGTGGGACCGGGCGAGGTCGAGAGCGCGGTCCTCGATCACCCCGACGTCGAGCAGGTCGGCGTGATCGGCGTCCCCGAGGAGACCCGCGGGGAGATCATCAAGGCGTTCGTCCAGCCCGTCGCCGGGGTCGCCGGCGACGACGCCCTCCGCGAGGGGATACGCGACCTCGTCCGCGAGAACCTCGCCAAACACGAGTACCCCCGCGAGATCGAGTTCGTCGAGGCGCTCCCGACGACGACCACCGGGAAGATCCGGCGCAAGGCGCTCCGGGAGCGTGAGCGGGGAGGCGACCGGGACGGACGGGACACCTGAGCCCGTCGGGGGCGCCTGCCGTCTCCGTGAGAGCCTTGTCGGTGGCCCGCGTCCCCGCCGACGAGGGTCGATGACACGGACACTCCTGGTCGCGGGGACGGCGAGCCACGTCGGCAAGAGCACCGTCGTCGCCGGTATCTGCCGGGCGCTGGCCGACCGGGGGGTCGACGTCGCGCCGTTCAAGGCACAGAACATGTCCAACAACGCGCGGGCGGTCGTCTCGCCCGACGGCGGCGACGGCGAGGTCGGCGTCTCCCAGTACGTCCAGGCCCGCGCCGCCCGGGTGCCCCCGACGACCGACCACAACCCCGTCCTGCTCAAGCCCCGCGGGGAGGGGGAGTCACAGCTCGTGTTGCAGGGCGAGGCCGTCGGCCACTTCGCCGCCGGCGAGTACTACGACGAGCACTGGGATCTGGCGCTCGCGGCCGTCGAGGAGTCCTACCGCCGGCTCGCCGCCGCGCACGACGTCGTGGTCGCGGAGGGCGCGGGGAGCGTCGCCGAGATCAACCTCCACGACCGCGACCTGGCGAACGTCGAGACCGTCCGGGCGGCCGAGCGGGTCGCCGCGGGGGGTGCGGACGGCGTGCCGAGCGACGCCGTCGCGGTCATCCTCGTCGGCGACATCGAGCGCGGCGGCGTCTTCGCCAGCCTCTACGGCTCGCTCGAACTCGCCCCCGACGCCGTTCGTCGACACGTAGCCGGCGTCGTGATAAACAAGTTCCGCGGGGACCGGTCGGTGCTCGACCCCGGGCCGGAGCGGTTCGAGGACCTGACCGGCGTCCCCGTCCTCGGGGTGCTCCCCTACGACGACCCCGGGCTCCCCGAGGAGGACAGCGTCTCGCTCCCCGCGACCGACGAGCGGACGGTCCTCGGCGCGGACGACGGCGTTCCCGACTCCCGAGCCGTGACCGTCGCCGTCCCGCGACTCCCCCGGATCTCGAACTTCACCGACCTCGAACCCCTGGCCCGCGAGCCGGGCGTCCGGGTCGCCTACCGCCCGCTCGAGGCCGACCTCGCGGACGCCGACGCGGTCGTCCTCCCGGGGACGAAGAACACGGTCGACGACCTGCTGGCGTGCCGCGAGGCGGGGCTCGCCCGGACGCTCCGCGGGTTCGACGGGCCGGTCGTCGGCCTCTGTGGCGGCTACCAGCTCCTCGGCGAGCGGATAACGAACGCCGGCGTGGAGGGGGTCGGCGACCGAGAGGAGCTACCGGGGTTCGGCCTGCTCCCGGTCGAGACGCGCTTCTCGCCGGAGAAGACCGTCGAGCGGGCGGTCGCGACCGTCGAAGGGGTCGGTCCGCTCGCGGGGGCGACGGGCACGGTCGAGGGCTACGAGATACACGCCGGCGACACGGACGTACGGGGGGACGTCGCGCGCCCGCTCGGCGAGGGGAGCGCCGCGACCGACCGCGTCCTCGGGACGTACCTGCACGGGCTGTTCGAGAACGCGAACGCCCGGGACGCGTTCCTCGACGCCGTCTGCGGGGCGGCGGGAAAGCGACGACCGGACGGGACGACCGGCGATGCCGGAACCCGTTCGCCGTTCGACGCGGCGGCCGACCTCGTCACGTCGTACCTCGACCTGCCGCTGCCCGGATGGCCGACCGACCGTCGTCCCGCGGAGTGAGCGTCCCCGGGGAACCGAGGCGTCCCGTGGACTGATACGCCGCCGGAACGAGGCCGGCGTATGTCCGACGGCGACGCCGCGGCTCCCGGAGTGCCCGACACCGACTACGCGTTCCTCGACGCCCTGCTCGCGGACTCGACGGCGGAGGCGTTCGTCCACGTCGCCGACCGCTTCGACGACCGGATGCGCTACCTGACGCGGTTCCACGGCCCGGATCGCGACTTCGCGTTCGTCCGCGCCGGCGGGACGGCGACCCTCTGTTCGCCGCCGCTGTTCGACGGGCAGGCCCGCCGCGAGTTCGCCGGCGAGGAGGTACGGGTCGCGGGCGAGACGGACGCAGAGACGCCCGAGGGTGTGGCCGCCGAGGTGCTCGAAGCGGCGGGTATCGGGCGCGCGCTCGTCCTCGACGCGGCCCGACACCGGACGGTCGAGCGGCTCGAGGAGCGAGGGCTGGCGGTCCCGACGGTCCCCGCCGGGCGGTTCGACGCCGCCCGCCGGCGCAAGACGGAGGGGGAGATCGACCGTCAACGGTTCGTCCAGCGGGTGGCGCGGCGGGGGATGCGCCGCGCCGAGGCGGTGCTCGCCGGCTCGATCCGGGACGGGGACGCACTCCTGTGGGAGGGGGCCCCGCTCACGACCGAGCGCCTCCGTCGGGAGGTGAACGCCGTCCTCGCGAGCGGGGGGATCACCGATGCCGGGAACACCGTCGTCGGCGCGGGCCCCTCGTGTACGGACCTGCACTTCACCGGCGACGACGACATCCACCCCGACGGGACCGTCCTGCTGGACGTCAGCCCGCGGGGACAGCACGGCTACTACGGCGACTTCACGCGCACGTTCGTCCCCGGCGAGGTCCGCGAGTGGGAGCGGTCGGCCTACGACGCGGTCGACGCCGCCCGCGGAGCGGCGCTCGACGCGCTCGCGAGCGGCGCGGGTACGCCCGGGGGCAAGGTCCGCGAGGCCGTCGAGGACGCCCTCGCCGACCACGGCTTCCCGGTGGGCGACGTCGACGTCGGGATGACTCACGGGCCCGGCCACGGGATCGGGCTCTCGCTCCACGAGGCGCCCTCGTACGACGAGCCCCTGGCGGCGGGCGAGGTCCTCACCCTCGAGCCCGGCGTCTACGACCCCGAGCGCGGCGGGGTGAGGCTGGAGGATGTCGTGGTCGTCCGCGAGGAGGGGATCGAGCGGTTCGGGGACTACCCGCGGTCGATCGAGCCACGACCGGCGTGAATGCCCGGGCGGTCGCCGGTCACCACCAGCGGTCCGCCTCGAGGCGGGCGAGCGCCTCCTCGATGGTCGTCCTGTCGCGGGAGAAGGTGAACCGGATCCAGTCGCTGTCGTCCCTCCCGGTGTAGAAACTGTTCCCCGGTACCGTGGCGACGCCGGCCTCCCGGACCAGCCGCTTCGCGAACGCCGTGTCCGCCTCGTCGGTCGGATAGCGCGCGATGACGTAGTAGGCCCCGTCGGGCACCACCGGGTCGAGGCCGACCTCGCGCAGGCCGGCACAGAGCAGGTCCCGTCGCTCCCGGTAGGAGGCCGCGAGGTCGTCGTAGTAGCTCTCGGGCATCGACAGCGCCTCCACGCCGGCGCGCCGAGCGCGAACCCGACCCGCCAGCCGGTGACGCCGTAGGTCTTGGACAGCCCCGTGCAGACCACCGTCCGCTCGGCGAGGTCGCCGACCTCGACCGGGCTGCGGTAGTCCTCGGCGTAGACGATGTGCTCGTAGATCTCGTCAGTGAGGACGATCAGGTCCTCCTCGCGGGCGACCTCGGCGATCAGCTCCAGCTCCCCGGGGGTGAACATGGTCCCGGTCGGGTTGTGCGGGTGGTTCAGCACGAGGATCGACGCCTCGGCCGCGGCCTCCCGGAGCGGCCCCTCCTCGACCGCCAGGCCGTCGGTGATGTCGATCGGGAGGGGCCGGCCCTCGGCGAACTGCGTCGCCGGGATGTACGACTCGTAGGTCGGCTCGAAGTAGATCACGCCGTCGCCGGGGTCACACAGCGCAAGCATCGCCGAGACGACCGCCTCGCTGGTCCCCGTGGTGATCGTCACTTCCCGCGTGGGGTCGTAGCTGACCCCCTTCCAGTCCTCGTATCGCTCGGCGACCGCCTCCCGGAGCGCCGGCAGCCCCCAGGTGATCGTGTACTGGCTCGACTCGGCGATCCCCTCGACCGCGGCCTCCTTCACCCGCTCGGGCGTCTCGCCCTCGTCGGGGATCCCCTGCGAGGTGCCCGATACCCGGGCGCTGCCGACGTCCCCCTGCTCGATTCGGGTCATGGTGGTGACGCGCGGGCGACCGGCAAAACCCCACCGCATCCGGTACCGCGTACGGGGTATCGACCGCCGAACGTGGACCGGAGCGGCGACGACGGCACTCTCCGCGGAGGGACGATCGGGAGGGGCGACCGCGACCGGGCGAGCCCGCTACGCGGCGTCCTCGCCGACGACCCGGCGGACGATCTCCCCGGGATCGAACCGTTCGAGGTCGTCGTAGCCCTGGCCGACGCCGAGAAAGAGGATCGGCTTCCCGGTGACGTGCGCGATGGAGACGGCGGCCCCGCCCTGGGAGTCGGCGTCGGCCTTCGTCAGCACGATGCCGTCGATTTCGGCGGCCTCGTTGAATTCTTCCGCCCGGTTGGTGGCGTCCTGGCCGGCGACGGCCTCGTCGACGAACAGCGTCATGTCCGGATCGACCACGCGGTCGATCTTCTCGAGCTGGGCCATCAGGTCCTTCGAGGTGTGGAGCCGGCCCGCGGTGTCCCCGAGGACGACGTCGACGTCGTTGGCCTTCGCGTACTCGACGGCGTCGTAGATGACGGCGGCGGGGTCTCCCCCCTGCTCGTGGGTGATGATCTTCTTGCCGAGCGCCTCGGCGTGCTCCTCGATCTGCTCGTTCGCGCCCGCACGGTAGGTGTCACCGTTCGCGAGCACCGTCGAGTAGCCCCGGTCCTCGAGGTAGCGGGCCATCTTCGCGATGGTCGTGGTCTTCCCGACGCCGTTGACGCCGGTGAAGATGACCGTGACGGGGGTCCCCGCCTCGGCGATGCGCTCCTCGAAGTCGAACTGGCCGACGCTGATGACCTCCCGGAGCGCGTCGCCGATGGCCCGTTCGACCATGTGGTGGCCGGTCTGGACCTGCGCGCGGGTCTGCCCGACCAGCTCCTCGCGGAGCCGCTCGGTTATCTCGCCGGCGACGCTCATCTCGACGTCGCCCTGCAGCAGTGAGAGCTCGAGCTCCTCGAGTGGCTCCTCGAGCTCCTCCTCCTCGATGACGGCCTTCCCGGTGGCGAACAGCCTCGCCCGCTGGGTGAGGCCCTGTTCAGTCTCCGATCCCTGCTCGTCGGAGGCGTCGACGTCGGCGTCCCTTGACCCCGGCCCGGGCTCGGAGTCGGCCCCGGGCTCGGGTTCGGCGTCCTCCGGTCCGGCCGCGGCCGCCTCGCCGGCGTCGGGGGCGGTTTCGCCCTCCGCCTCGGCGGCCTCGACCTCCTCGCCCGCCTCCTCCTCGACGTCCTCGCGGAACCGTCCCAGTTTCTCCTTCAGTCCGTCGAACATCCCTCTCTCTCTACTCGTCGTCGCCCTGCTCCTGCTGCTGTTGCTGCTGCATCATCTGCTGCATCTGCTGTTGCTGCATCTGCTGGGCGCGCTGTTCGAGCTGTTCGGTCTCGGTCTCGACCTCGGCGATCTCCTCCCGGAGGTCCTCGATCCGCTCGTCGAGCGCGTCGCGCTTGCGCTCGAGCGCGTCGATGGCGCCGTCCTGGTCCTGCTCGGCCGCGTAGCCGCCGCCCAGGCCGACGACGATCTCGTCGATGTCCTGGACCTCCGCGCGGAGGTACGCGCCGCCGCCGAGCGGCACCTGGACGGTGCTGGCGGTCTCGAGGGTCCCGATGGCCTCGACGGCCTCGTCGATCTCGGCCTGCTCGTCCCGGACGCCCCCGATCTCGGCCTCGATGGCCTGCTTCTCCTGCTCCAGGGCCTCCATCTGCTGCTGGATCTCCTCCATCGCGCCGCCGCCACCGCCGCCGCCGCCGAGGCTCATGCGGCGGCCACCTCCTCGACGCCCTCGAGTTCGATTCCCGTGCGCTTGACCCCGTGCTGCGAGCCGACCAGCGAGTAGACCCGCTCGCGGACGACCTCCTCGTTCGGTGCCTCGACCGTCTTCGTGAAGGTCTGCCACCCGTCCCGGGCCCGATACCGACCCGTCACCGTGAACTCACTCATACGGGAAAGGCGGGGAGCGAGCGGCAAGTATCTTCCTACATACGCGAGTCCATGTCCGGGGGATTCGACGCCGCTTGCCCCCGCCGCGGGGTACTTGCCTCCGGAGCGCCTACCCCGTCCGATGACCGACGATCCCGCCCGGGAGACGCCCGGGGAACCCGACCCGATGGCCCCTCGCGCGGAGCGACCGCCCGCAGCGGCGGCCGTCGCGGCCCGCTTCGAGGGCTCGGGGTACGAGCCGACCTGGCCGGCCGATCGCGGCGAACCCGACTGTCTCCTCCGTCCCGCCGAGCGGGCCGAACCGCCGCTGGCCCGCGTCGGGACGGGCGTCGTCGCCGTCGAGGCGCTCCACTCGGCGGACCCGACGGTCG
>PXRQ01000070.1:7432-25772 GCA_003022005.1 Halobacteriales archaeon QS_5_70_15 | reverse complement strand
ACCGGCTCCCTCGGCCGAGGCCGCTGCCGACTCGTCGGCGGACCCGGAGACAGCCGGTGACCAGCCGGGCTACACCGGTACCACGGACCGGGGGGGCTCCTGCTGAGCGGTCAGCAGCCCCCGGTATCGGTCATCATGGCCGCTCGCGACGAGGCGGCGGACCTACCGCGGGCGCTCGAGGCGGTGCTCGCTCAGGACTACCCCGGGGAGCTCGAGGTGGTCTGTGCCGTCGCCGCCTCCCCCGCCCCGACCAGCCCGGCGGAGAGTCGATCCCAGTCCACCGCGAGGATCCCCCGTGACTCGAGGAACTTGAACAGCGCCAGCTCCAGCCCGATGATGACCGCGATGACCTTGGCGAGCTTCTTGGCCGTGAAGCCGATGATACCCCCGATCACCGCCCCGCCCCCCACGTCGAGGCCGAGCTGAGTGAAATCGATCCCCAGTGCCATACCGAGCCGTAGGTGTAGCACGGGCTAAGTCTCTTGTGCCGCGGTCACTGGGAGTGTGCCACGGTTACTGGGGGTTCCGTCGTGGACCCGTCGTCGCCAGCGGGCGGACGGTACCGCCGTCGACCGGTTCCGTCCCGGGGAGCCGCCGGACCCCGGGGGCGCCGATCGTCCGGCCCCCTCCGCCCGGTCGGCGGGACGGGAACACCCGAGTCGGTGCGACGGAAACGCGCGACCCCCTACCGTGGAGACGGGGAGCTACCGCGGCCGGCCACCGGCTTCCGGACCAGTCAGTCGGCCGGGGGTATCGGGCCGCGGGCCGCCCACGTCGCTCGCGTCGATCGAGAGCGCCAGGGTGACGTTGCGCGGTCGGTCGAGCAGCGCCGGAACCCGGAGCACCGACGCGCTCCGGACGCCCTCGGCGACCAGTATCAGCCGGACGGGGTCGTCGGGTTCCCGCCCGACGACGGTGGTGTCGGTGGCGGAGAGGAGTCCGGCGATGCGGTCCCGCAGGGTGAGGTCGCCGACGGGTCCCGTGAGCGACACGCCGTCGGTCCGGTCGTACCGCACCCGGCCGTCCCCGAGAGGCGGAACAGCGCGGGCCCGCCCACCACAGCTCCACCCGGAGGGCGACCGCCTGCACCGGGTAGGCGCCGGGGTCGAGGCTCCGGTCGACGACGCGGTACCGGGACGCGTTCTCCCCCACGGTCGCCCGCCGGCTCGTCCGGCGGAGCACGGTCCCGTCGTCCCGGGTGACCTCCAGCGTCCGGACCAGCCGGAACGGACCGTCGTGGAGTTCCCGCCGGTGGGCCGCCGCGAGCAGGAACGGGGCTTCGACGCCGGTGCCGGTCACCCCGGGTGCGAACTCGTGCTCCCTCGGTGGACGGGGTGTCGGTCGGGGTCGGCGGGTTCGTCGGGTTCGTCGGGACCTCGACGGGTCAGGGTGTCGGCCCCGTCGGTGCGAACGGTGTCCCCCGGTCCGGCACCGCATCCGGCGAGCAGACAGCAGAGGGCCACGGCCACCCGGAGGCCACGCCACCCCCGGCCTCCCTCCTCGTTCCCCCGCTCGGCCCCGTCGCTCATCGTTTCGCCGTTGCGTTCGGCGTGGCCGTCGCGAGCGCGGCGTCGTACCACGGCGGCCGGTCCGTTTCGGTCGCCCCGACCGCGACGTACCGCCGCTCCTCGACGAACGACACCGGTATCCCGTCGACAGTCGCCTCGAACCGGATCCGCACGCGGTCGATCGCGGCGTCGGTCCCGACCCGGACCTCGGTCTTCGCGCTCCGGGCGTCGCGCAGCGACGGGGCGACACCGAGGGCCTCGGGTCGTGCGAGGCCACGGCCCGAGAGGGCCAGGCTCCCGTTCGAGTACCGGCTGACCCGCCAGGAGTCGAACGCGCGGAGGAGTCCGGCGAGGTAGTCGGCGTCGTCGAGATCCGCGCGTTCCGGCCCGGATCCGAGCTCGTGGCGGCCCGTTCCGCCCGCCGCGTACCACGTCTCGGTCCCCTCCCTGACGGCGTGGTACGTCTCGCGGTCGACGGCCACTCGCCGTTCCCACCGGACGTTGAGGAGGACGCCGACGGGACCGGTAACGATCCCCCGGCCGAGTGCCGTGAACGATCGGTCGGCCAGCGCCGTCCCGTGCTGGCTCGCGAGCGGGACGAGCCGCTCGCCGTCGACCCCCTCGCGGACGGTCGGGCTCCGGTCGGCCGGGACGGGGGCGGGCGTGACCGTCACCCGGGACGCCCCCCTCCGATCCGCCGTCGGCGCGGTCCCGCTACAGCCCGCGAGCAGGATCGCGGTGGCGAGCAGCAGGCCCGCTCCGCGACGCACGCCACGGGTCACCGCCCGAGCGCCGTCCCGCCGGTGCCCGCCGCGGCCCGTCGCGTGTCCGGGCCGCCGACGGTCGCGGGTCCATCACTCCGCCCAGTCCGGGTCCGTCCGCGGGGGCGAAAACACGTCCACGCCGAGCACCGTCTCCTCACCCCGGTTCTCCGCGCCGTGGACCTCCTCGCCGGCGAGCACGTAGCCGCCCCCGGGACCGACGACCACCTCCTCGGGATCGTCCTCGTCGCCGAGGAGGAACGTGAGCTCGCCCTGCGCGATGTAGCCCGCCTGCTCGTGGCGGTGGCTGTGCGACGGGACGACCGCGCCGGGCTCGATGCGGAACTGCTGGACGCTCATCCGCTCGCCGGCCGCTAGCTGCGTGAGGTGTGTGCTCGGGACCGCCTCGACCGTGTCGCTCTCCTCGAGCCGCTCGATGTCCATGCCGTGCAGCACGGACGGGGGTTACAAAAACCCGGCTCCCGTCGCGGACGGGCCGCGGCGGGACCCGCCCCGGGGGTCGTCGAACCACAGATTCAACCCCGATGGCGCCCCATGACGAGGCATGTACGCGGTCGTCGGCTGCAGCCGGTGTGGGGCGCTGTGGGTGGTCGAGGGGCGTCCGGACTCCACCGGCTGTCCGCGCTGCGAGACGCGCCACCGGTTCGACGGGCTGAAGCGGTTCGCCGAGACGGCGGAGCGGTCACGGGGACCGGCTGGAGGCGCTGGACGACTTCTCGACGCTCGGGGAGGCGGCCGACCGGGCCGGGGTGAGCGACGCCGAGTTCCTCCGCGGGTCCGGCGTCGACGCGGACGCCGTCGCCGAGGCGGGCGAGCGCGCCGAATCGGGGCAGGGTCGCTCGCGGAGCCGACGGGAGGTGGTCCTCGACGCCGTCGAGGAACTCGACCGACCCACGGAGCCGGCGGTGATCGAGTACGCGGCCGACGCGGGGGTTCCCGAGTCGTACGTCGAGGCGGCGCTCGAACGGCTCCGACGGCGGGGCGAGGTGACCGAGACCGACGGCCGGTACCGCCGGCCATGAGCGGCTCCGATCCCGGGCTCGCCGTCCGGTCGCGCGACCCCGACTCCGGGACGCTCGTCGTCGGCGTTCTCGTCGGTCTCGCGGGGCTCTCGTTCCTGCTGGAGGGGGTCGTCGATCCGGTCCCCGTCGGGGGGGCCCGCGTCCGCCCGGTGGCGGCCTCGGCCGTCCTGCTGGCGCTGGGGCTGGACCTCGGGGCGCTGGTCTTCCTCCGGCAGGGACGGCGGCTCGTCGGACTGGCACACGCCATCGGGGGGGCCGGGTTCACCGCGCTCGTCGTCGCCGTCGCCGTCGGCTCGGGGACGCTCGCCGTCTCCGCCGTCCTGGCGCTCGGGGGTGGGATCGTGTTCCCCGTCCACGAGACCGACCGGACCCGTCGCAGGGACCGGTAGCGGACGAGTCACGGCGGACGGTAACTATCCGGCACAGAGGGCTCTCCAGAGGGTCAGCGCGGCGGCGAGCGCCGCGAGCGCGGCACGGAGCACGCGCAGACGATACAGACGTGTCTCGCTCGGGGTGTCGTTCTCCGACATGGGTGGTCGCCCGCGGGGGTCGGCCCCTGCGGGCGGTTCGAGTTCGTCGCAGCATCGATTAAACCAATGCCAACGCCGGAGCGAAACTAGAGGCGGGTGGCGGTTCCGGAAGTTCCGGTTGCGTCCCTCACACTGTCGGACGGGAGCCCCTGAACGACGTCGTCCCACGTGGCCGCGACGATGGTCGAGTAGCCGTGTCCGACAGTATCAGCGCCCGAGCTCCTCGTGGGCGCTCGCGAGGTGTGACGCGGCGAGGGCGGCCATCAGCGAGAGCTCCCCCGCGAGCGCGCCCGCGGCGATGACCTCGGCGAGCGCGTCGGCGTTCGCGCCCGGCGGGTCGCCGCCGCCCCGCACCCCCACCACGTCCAGCGCCTCCGACTGGGTGGGGAGCTTCGTCCCCCCGCCGACGGTCCCCACCTCGAGCGACGCCAGCGTCACCGAGGCGTACAACCGGTCCCCCCGGACGTCGAGCGTGGTGATGGTGTTGCCCCCCTCGACGACCTGCGCGGCGTCCTGGCCGAGCGCGAGGAACGCCGCCGCGACGACGTTCGCCGCCTGCGCGTTGAATCCCAGGGACCCGGCCTTCGCGGAGCCGACGAGGTTCTTCCGGGTGTTGGCCTCGACCATCGCCTCCGGGGTCGTCTTGAACCGGTCCTCGACGCGCTCCCGGGAGAGGACGACGTCCGCGGAGACGGTCCGGCCGCGGCCCTCGACGGCGTTGATCGCCGCGGGCTTCTTGTCCGTGCAGAGGTTGCCCGAGAGCGCCACCAGGTCGGCCGGGGTCTCCGATTCGACCACCCCGCAGGCCGCCTGGGTCGCGATGGTGGCCATGTTCATCCCCATCGCGTCCTTCGTGTCGTAGCCGAACCGGAGGAAGACGGAGTCGCCCACGACGTACGGGGTGACGTCCCGCAGCTCCCCGTGGCTGGTGGTGGACTCGGCGGCCTCGCGGAGCATCGACTCGTTCTCGCGGACCCACGAGACGACCTCGCTCGCCTCCGCGACGTCGCGGACCCGGAAGACGGGCGCGCGGGTCATCTTGGACTTGAGGACGCGCGCGGTGGCGCCGCCGGCCGCCCTGATCGCGGAGGCGCCGCGGTTGACGCTCGCCAGGAGCGCGCCCTCGGTGGTCGCCATCGGGAGCCAGTGGTCACCGTCGGCCGCGCCACCGTCGACCGGGAGCGGCCCGACGACGCCCATCGGCACCTGCGCCGCGCCGACCATGTTCTCGACGTTCGGGTCGGCCCGTTCCGCCGGGAACGAGTAGTCGCCGACCGTCGAGAGGTCAGCTCCGGTCTCGGTCTCGAGGAGGTGTCGGCGCGCCGCGGCGGCCGTATCGGCGTCGGCGTGTTCCTCGAGTTCGTGCAACCGGAGGTCGCCCTCGCGGACACGCTCGGCGAGGTGTTCGAGGTCCGTGTCGGTCATGGCCGGGGGGTCGGCGTGTCGGGCCTAAACGCTGTCCCTCCGTGCCGGTCCCAAACGCTTACGCCGGTGCCACGAGCCGGGTCGCCATGGCCGCACCCGCCGACCTGGTACTCACGAACGCGGAGGTGCACACGCTGGCCGACCCCGACGAGACGGCCGAGGCCGTTGCGGTTCGCGACGGCCGGATCGTCCGCGTCGACTCGGCCTACGAGGTGTCGTTCCTCGAGGGGGTCGACACCGAGGTGATCGACTGCGACGGGCGCGTGGTCCTCCCGGGGTTCGTCGACGCCCACACGCACATGGACGCAGTGGGACGACGGCTCGTCCACGCGGACCTCTCGGGCGCCGAGTCCCGCGAGGAGGCGCTCGACCGGCTCCGCCTCCGCGCCGAGACGACCGACGAGGGATGGGTCCGGGGCTACGGCTACGACGAGTCCGAGTGGGGCGAGACGGAGTACCTCACCCGCGGGGATCTCGACGCGGTCGCCGAGGACCGACCGGTCGTCGCCTTCCGCGAGGACCTCCACTCGGCGTCGCTGAACGCGGCGGGGCTGGACCGGCTCCTCGGGGGGATGGACGGGGCGAACGTCCGCCGCGAGGACGGCCGATCCACCGGCGTCGTCGTCGAGGGGGCGGTCGGGACGGTGCGGTCGGCGCTCGCCGGCGACCGCGGCGAGACCCGCGAGCTCCTCGAGGCCGCACGGGACCGCGCCCACGAACTCGGCGTCACGGCCGTCCACGACATGGTCCGGGGGACGCCCGCCCCGCGGGTCTACCGGGAACTCGAGCGCGGGGGCGACCTCGACCTCCGTGTCCGCATCAACTACTGGACGGACCACCTCGACGCCGTGGCCGAGGCCGGCCTCGTCTCGAACGCGGGCAGCGAGTTCGTCCGTGCGGGCGCCATCAAGTCGTTCACGGACGGCTCCATCGGCTCCGGGACGGCGAAGCTCTCCGAACCGTTCGCCGACACCGGATCCCGGGGAACGTGGGTCGTCCCGCCGGAGGAACTCCGGGAGTGGGTCGCGCGCGCCGAAGAGGCGGGGTTCCAGTTCACCGCCCACGCCATCGGCGACGAGGCCATAGAGGAGACGCTGGAGGCCTTCGCGGGGACGGAGGACCCCGCGGCGGCCCGTCACCGGATCGAACACGCGGAGGTGCTCACCGAGGAACTGATAGAGCGGTTCGCCGACCTGGGTGTCGTCGCGAGCGTCCAGCCGAACTTCCACAAGTGGGCCCGGGAGGGGGGACTGTACGAGACCCGCCTCGGCGTCGAGCGGACCCGCGCGTCGAACCCGCTCGGGTCGCTCCTGGAGGCGGGCGTGCCGCTCGCGTTCGGGAGCGACACGATGCCGCTCGGTCCGCTGTTCGGCATCGGACAGGCCGTCACCGCGCCGGCGCCCGAACAGCGGGTCGGCGTCACCGAGGCGCTCCGGGCGTACACCCACGGCAGCGCGTACGCGGGCTTCGACGAGGACCGGATGGGCACGATAGAGCGGGGCAAACTCGCCGATCTCGTCGTCCTCCGGGACTCCCCCTGGGGAGTCCAACCGGACGGGATCGCGGACATCGACGTGGCGATGACGGTGGTGGACGGGAACGTCGTCTACCGGAGCGACGAGTAGGGACGGACCGGAGTTCGGGGGGACAGATTCATCTCCGTGCGACCACGACGGTCGGACATGCCGGGCGACTGGCCGAAGCAGGTGGGCGACCACCGCGTGACGACCGACTGGGAGTGTGCGGACTGCGGTGCGAGCTACGACTGTCTCGAACAGTTCCGGAAGAACGACTGCGGCTGACTACTCCAGCGACTCCAGCAGCGATTGGCCGGTCATCACCCCGGGCTGGTCGATCCCCATGACACCGAGGAGCGTCGGCGCGATGTCGGCGAGCGCGCCGCCCTCGCGGGCCGAGTACCCCCCGGAGAGGTGCTCCCCGTCACTCGCCTCCTTCGCGTCGACCGCCCCCTCGTCGGGCGCGAGGTAGACGAACGGGACGGGGTTCAGTGTATGGGCGGTGTGGGGGTCCTCCGGCGTCCCCATGTCGTCGGCGTTGCCGTGATCGGCGGTCAGGACGACGCCCGCGCCGTGCGCCCGGAGGACCGGCACCAGATCGCCGAGACAGCCGTCGACCGCCTCGACGGCAGCGACGGCCGCGTCGAAGTCGCCCGTGTGACCCACCATGTCCGCGTTCGCGTAGTTGAGCACCACGACGTCCGGGTCCTCGGCCTCGATCACCTCGATCGCGGTCTCGGTCACGCCGGGGGCGGACATCTCGGGCCGGAGGTCGTAGGTCGGGACGTCCGGCGAGGGGACGATCTCCCGGCGCTCGCTCTCGAACGCCACCTCGCGGCCGCCATTTAAAAAGTACGTGACGTGGGCGTACTTCTCCGTCTCGGCGAGTCTGAGCTGTGTCCGCCCGGTCCCGGAGACCACCTCGCCGAACGTGTCCTCGGGCTGGTTCGGCTCGAACGCGACCGGGAGGTCGAACGTCGCGTCGTACTCGGTCATCGTCACGACGTGAACGCCCGGCCGCGGGACGTCGAACCCCCATTCCGGACGGATCCCCACGAGCATCCGCGTGAACTGTCTCGCCCTGTCCGAGCGGAAGTTGGCGAACACCACGCTGTCGCCGTCCGAGAGGGCGTGTCCCCCCCCGACCAGCGTCGGCTCGACGAACTCGTCGGTGTCGCCCCGCCCGTAGGACGCCTCGGCGGCCTCGACGGCCGTCGCGGCCTCGTGTGGCGCCTCCCGGTCGACGATGGCCTCGTACGCCCGGCGGGTGCGCTGCCAGTTCTCGTCGCGGTCCATCGCGTAGTAGCGACCGGTGACCGTCGAGACCTCGCCCGTGCCGTGGTCCTCGATCGCCCGTTCGAGCCGCGAGAGGTGTCGGACGCCGGACTTCGGGGGGGTGTCCCGCCCGTCGGTGAACGCGTGCGTGGTCGCGGGGACGTCCCGCCGTGCGGCCATCTCGATCAGGGCGTGGACGTGCTCCTGGTGGGAGTGGACCCCGCCGTCGCTGACCAGCCCGAGGACGTGGACCCGGGCGTCGTTCCGGGCGGCGCCCTCGTAGGCGGCGACGAGCGCGTCGTTCTCGAACAGCGATCCGTCCTCGACGGCGTCCGTGACCCGCGTGGAGTCCTGCTTGATTACCCTGCCGGCGCCGATGTTGAGGTGGCCGACCTCGCTGTTGCCCATCTGTCCCTCGGGGAGGCCGACCCGACGGCCGTGGGTCTCGAGGGTGCCGTACGCGCCCGCGGCGGCGTACCCGTCGAAGTTGGGCGTCGTCGCCGTCGCCACAGCGTCCCGGTGGTCGCCGTCAGCCCGGCCGCTGCCGAGACCCCAGCCGTCGAGTATCACGAGCGCAGCCTCCATGCCCGCCGGGTCCGGCCCCGCGGTGAACACCGTTTCGGTGTGGCCGGTAGGTATTGCGGGTTCCGTCACGGTTCAGCGTAGCGGCGCCGACGTCCGGGGCATGGACTGTGAGGACGGGCCGGCCGAGGACGTGGCTCCCATCCCGCTGTGGCGGACGCCGGGCGACATCCGTCGCCGGGCGACCTACGACGAACGCTACGCCGCGTGGGTCGAGTGCCACGCGCCCGAGGGGACCGAGGAGGCCATCGCGCGGGCGCTGGAGTCGTTCCGGGGCGGCGGGGACCGAGCCAGGGACTGATACGGTCGTGCGTAGTTTTACCGATGATCGCCGACCCCGTCCGGGTTGATCGCCGGTACATCGTTACGTACGACCGTATGAGTCCACGACGGCCGCGGCAGCGACCGGACGGCCACGGTTGACGCGGTCGTCTGACCAGTTCCGCCACGCTCTCGGAGGGTTCTTTGTGCCCGGGCGCCCGATCACAGGCATGACGCTCGACCCGGTCCACTTCCGGGCCATCACGCGACTCGCCGGCCGGGTCAGCCCCGAGGTCGACGACCGCGAGCACCGCGACTTCGCCCGAACGGTCTGGGAGGAGTTCCTCGACCCGCTGTACGACGGCTCCCGGGCCGTGATCGAACCGCTCGAGGAACAGCGCCGGCGGAAGGTCGAAATCGAGGACGCCGCGCTCCAGGCCGACCGGTTCCCGACACAGCACGGCCTCGACTCGGGGACGATCAACCCGACGACGTTCAAGAACGGCCTCGTGGTCGACGTCGCCCAGGCCGCGGTGTCGGCCGTTCCCTCGGACCTGGACCTCCACCGGGCGCGGACGATGGTCACGGCGGTCCACTCGAACGACGTCGCGGTGGCGCTCCCGGACGACTGGCGGATGGACGACGAGGGGTACGTCCAGTCCCGGCTGCTCCACGTCCCGATGGTCGACCGGTCGGTGACGCCCGTGGTCCACGAACTCGCGCTCTATCTCGCGGAGGTCGAACACGCCGCCAAGCAGGCCGAGCTCGTCGAGGACCTCCTCGTGATGGACGGCCCCATCTACCCGAAGGGGCTGCTGACCTGGGAGAACCGCGACGCCGAGCTCGCCGAACTGCTCGCGGCCGAGCAGACCCCGCGACGGATCATCGAGCGGTACGTCCGTCTCGTCGAGGGGTTCCTCGATGCCGCCGTCCCGGTCGTCGGGTTCGTCAAGACGCCGGTGACGGGGCTGATCACCCGGACCGTTCGCGAGAAGGAAGGGCAGGCGCCGTGGGTGAACGACGCGGCGTTCTTCTCGAAGGTGCTCGAGCGGGGCGCCTACGAGGACGACGGCTGGTCCCGCGACGGCGACTCGCTGACGTTCACGAACTGGTTCGTCTCCCGGGGCCGGGCGGACCACGCCATCCCGGAGGGGCGCCACGACCTCACCCTCGAACGGCCCCCGGAGGACTACGAGGTGACGTTCTGCATGGTGTACGACCCGCGAACGGACACGGTGTACCGGGTGGAGGCGCCGCGGGCGGTCACCCGCGACGAGGAGCGCCGCGAGGCCATCACGATGCAGGTCCTGAAGGACGTCGCGACCGAGCGGGGGCCGCCGGCCGCGGTGGCGAAGGCCGACTCGCTCGCCTCCATCTCCCGGACGGAGACCGCGTCGCTCCGCCGGGCGCTCGAGGGGGCGTTCGACAGCGAACTCGACACGACCTACGACGACGACCGGTGGGGGATCGGGGCGGGGCTGGAGCTCTGACCACGCCCGAAGGTCTACCAGGCGGGGGACGGCGGGGACTTCGGGAGCCGGAGCGTGAGGAGGACGACCGCCGCGGTTGTGGCACCCAGAACAACGTAGCCCTCGTCGAAGTACCCGCGGTCGGCTGTCGCGCCGAACAGCACTGGCCCGGCGGCCCCGAGGGTCGCCGCCGTGGTCCGGACCACCCCCAGACCGGTACCCCGGACGGCGGCGGGGATCGAGTCCGACAGGAACGACTGGGTGATGGCGCCCGACCCGAGCATCGTGCTGACGACGACGGTGACGGCGGCCAGCGCCCAGAACCCCTCGACGAGATACGTCGGGTAGAACCCCGTGAACGACTGCCAGACCAGGACGTAGAGGAAGAGGATGAACCCCACGAACGTCATGTTCGACCGGCGGAGCTCCGCGCAGACGGCTCCGACGTGACCGACCGAGAAGGTCGCGCCGCCGCTCCCGGTCGACGTCCCGGCCGGGAGGACCACCCAGAGGAGCCCGCCGGCGAGGAGGAGGAACGGGACGACGACGCCCAGGCCCGCCTGCCAGGCGACCCCCGCGGCGAGCACCCCCGCCACCGGCGGGACGACCGTCTGTCCGAGGTCGCTCGTCGCCATCGCCACGCCGAGGGCACTCCCGATGCGGTCGGGATAGACCTCCGAGAGGATCGTGATCCGCGCGATAGGGTAGAGCGACTGGCCGAGGCCCACCGGCGCCGTCGCGGCGAACAGGACGGCCGCCGTCGGGGCGACCAGGACGAGTACGGGCGCCGCCGCGACGACCCCCGTCCCCGCGACCATGACGGTCCGTTCGCTGTACCGGTCCGCGAGCATCCCCCCGGGGAGCTGCCCGAGCGCCGAGCCGAGCCAGAGGACGGTCACCAGCAGCCCCGCTGCCGTGAGACTGAGCCCGAACGACGACCGCAGGTACGGCAGGCGCACCGGGTCGGCCATCCGGGTCCCGAGCAGTACCCCCAGCCGCCCGCGATGACGAGGCGGAACTGCCCCTGGCCGCCGCTCCACAGGCTCCTTCAACTCGTTCCCGACGGACGTGAGAGCGGCACTCATCGAGGGACGGGGGGGTATCCCTACCCGTCCGATAACTGCTTACATCGCCGTCGTCGGGGCGTCCCTCGGATCCACGGTCCGGGTCGTCGGTTCGGTTCACCGTCCACGGCCGGCACGTAGCCCGAGACCGTTACGCCGCAGTGCCCGGGCCGGGACGCGGGGACCCCGAGTTCCGGCGGCTACGGCTCGACCCCGGGCTCCCGCTTCAGGACCTCGATCTCCACCTCGGCCTCGGGGACGCCGATCCTCGCGAACTGCGTCCGGACGTGTTCCTCGGCGGCCTCGACGGCTACGTCCCGGGTGTCGAACCCGCGGGGCATCGGCGACTCGAACCCGACGCGGATCTCCCGGCCGTCGATCTCCTGGACCTGGCCGCCGCTCTCGACCTCGTAGAAGGCGTCGCACACCCATACGTAGGGCGCGTCCTCGTCCGGCGCACCCTTGAACCTCGGCGCACGCTCCCCCCGCTCGTACAGCGTCCCCGTCAGCGCCGTCCCCCCGGCGTGTCCGCGTATCAGAAGCATAACACCCTGTAGGTCTCGCGGCCGTATATGCTTGTTCGGCGGGGGTGGACCGGCGCTCGGAGTGGCGGCCGGGATACTCACCGCTCGTGGAACAGCCCCGTAAGCACGTAGAGGTGGACGAGCCCGCCGGCCGGCGAAGACGGTCGTTCCGGCGGCCGCGACCGTCCGGAGCCCGACGAGGAGGCCCGCGGACGTCAGCGCGAGGACGACGACGGTCCGGCGCGGGAGCCCGGCGAGATCGGCCGCGAGGGCGAGCGGGAGCGCGACGGCGCTGACGAGCGGGAACCGCCGTGCCCCGGGGGAGACCGTCGCGGCGCTCATCGCTCGCCCACCGGACCGAGGTGACACGGGACGTGGCTAAAGGCTGTCCCCGAACACCTCGGCCGGATCACTTCCGCCGTGTGGTGAACGGACTTTTGTTCCGGGGCGCCACGGTACGCGTATGACCGATCTTGGGGACTTCGAGAACTTCGATCCCGACGGCGACGCCGAGGCCGCCCCCGATCCAGACGCCGACCGAACCGGGGAGCAGGAGCTCCCGGAGGCCACCGACGGCGAGGCCGCGACGGACGAGGAGGGGTTCGAGACCGCGGAGGTGACCCCCGTCGGCCGCGACGTCGGCATCGGGACGCTCTCGGCGAGCGACGGGCTCGTCGTGAGCGAGGACCCCGAGGACACCCGGCTGCGCGCGTACATCACCGTCGGCAACCGCGCGGCCGTCCGGGTGGGGTCGTACCTCGTCGCCGACTATCCGGACGGCGAACGGCTGTTCTGTCGCATCGTCGCGCTGGAGTACGCCCGGGAGTTCGAGGCCGACGACGCGACCGAGATCCACGCCCGGCGGGCGATGCGCCGCGGCGAGGTCGACGAGCAGGACTACAAGTTCATGGCCTCGCTCGAGCCGGTGGCGGTGCTCTACGACGACGGCGGCGAACTGAAACGGCGGATGACCGACCGGGTCCCCAAGCCCGAGACGGTCGTCCGGCAGGCCACCGACGCGGGCGAGATCAAGACCGGCCTCAAGATCCCCGACGACGGGGTGTTCCTCGGCCACCTCGCCGTCGGGGGCGAGAAGGTGCGGACCGCTGCCGAACCGCCCACCATCGACTACCGGCTGAAGGACGACTACGGCTCGGGGGACCCCCTCGTCTTCCGCCACACGCTCGTCGCCGGCGGCACGGGCTCGGGCAAGACCCACGCGGCGAAGAACGCCCTCCGGCAGTACCTCGACGAGGACCGCACGTATCCGGTCGAGGACGGCCGATCGGTGCGGCCCGCTGTCGTCCAGTTCGACCCGCAGGACGAGTACGCCCAGGTGCACGACGACAACCCCGACGTGGACTCGGGGTTCGCCCGCCGGTGCGAGGCCGAGGGCATCGCCCACGGCGGGCACGACGATACGGTGGCGTTCGTCCCGAAGATCGGCTCCGCGAGCTACGCCGCGGACCACCACCGCGCCGAGCAGGTGGAGTTCACCGTGCCGTTCTCGATGGTCCGGGACAACACCTGGCTGGTCGCGGGCGGCGGGCTCAACGACAACCAGTACGCCGGCCTACGGGAACTGCTCGACCGGTTCTTCCGGAGCCACGGCGACGACGCGACCTACCGCGAGTTCCTGACCTACCTCGACGACCCCGGCCTGCGGGAGGAACTCGACGAGGCGGGCGTGGTCCACGAGGCGACGTTCGACGCGGTCAAGCGCAGGGTGCGCGGGTTCGGAAGCGTCTTCGACCGCGACGCCCGGCCGATCACCGAGCAGGTATCCCGGTTCGTCCGACCGGGCGGGCTGACGGTCGTCCCGACCTACCACATCAACGACTCGCGGGCGGCGACCACCGTCGTCCTCGCGGTGGCCTCCCTGCTCGTCGACCAGAAGCTCTCGAACGACCCCACGTACGACCGGATCAAGGAGACCCCCCTGGTCCTGGGGATGGACGAGGCGCACGACTTCCTGGCCGACGCCGAGGGCGTCCAGGCGAGACGGGTCATCGGGAAGTTCTCCGAGGCCGCCAAGCAGGGCCGCAAGGAGCGGCTCGGGCTCTTCCTCGTCACGCAGGACCCGCAGGACGTCGCCGACCCCATCTTCAAGCAGGTGAACACGACGGTCGTCCTCAACCTCGGCGACGAGGACGCGATCAAGGCGGTGAACATCCCCTCGAACCTCGAAGGGAAGGTCCCCTACATGGAGAAGGGGCAGATGGTGGTCTACTCGCCGGACAACTCCGATCCGGTCGAACTGGTGGGACTTCCGCTCTGTCTCACGAGACACGGGCGGGACTAGAGCGGGTCGACGTCCGTCGTTTCCCTGTCCGGACGGTACGGATGCGGTGATCGAAACCCCCGGTGCGCGAGGGTACTCCCTCGAGGGCCGGCGAAACCGAGTGCGCGCGGGATCGGGATACTACGGGACGGGCCCGGGTACCCGAGCGGTCGGTACGCCGGTCGCGTCCGGCCGGACCGCCCGCAACGTCGGGAGCGGTTCCCCCTCCTGTCAGGGGCAGTTACTTTGCATGTCGGTGTAGATATCCGTATCATGTCGAACGGGACATCCATTCGGGAACCGCGGCTGGTCGTCTCGCCGGGCAAGACAGTGCTGGGACCGGGCGCCGTCGACGAGGTAGGGGAGTACGCGGGCCTGTACGGCTCGACCGCCCTGCTCGTCGCGAGCGAGCAGATCTACGACGTCCACGGGGAGACGGTCCGGGAGCCGCTCGAGGAGGCGGGGCTCGACGTCGTCGTCTACGACGAGGTCCGGCCCGACCCCACCGTCGAGAACATCGAGGCCGCGTACGACCTCCGGACCGAGCATGGTTGTGACGTCATCGTCACGCTCGGCGGGGGCTCCTCCATCGACACGGGCAAGGGGGTCGGTATCCTCGCCGCCAACGACGGGGACATCCGGGACTTCGGCGTCGACCGCGCGGGCTACGAGGGCGTCCCGAACCCGAGCCCGCCCATCGTCGCCGTCAACACCACCACCGGAACCGGCAGCGAGACCACGCGGTCGGTCGTCGTCTCCGACGAGTCCACCTCGACGAAGTTCCTCATCGTCTCGAAGAACGTCGTCCCGCAGGTCGCCATCGAGGACCCCGAACTCGTCACCTCGCTCCCGCAGAGCCACACCGCGTTCACCGGCATCGACGCGCTCACCCACGCCATCGAGGCCTATACGTCAGTGAAGTCCCACAGCGTCACCGACGAGTTCGCGGAGAACTCGATCCGCCGCATCGCCGACTCGTTCCTGAAATCGTGGGCCAACGGCGATGACGTCGACGCGCGGATGGACATGATGATCGCGCAGCTCCAGGCGGGGCAGGCGTTCGGCAATTCGTCAGTGGCGCTCGTCCACGGCATGGCCCGCCCGTTCGGTGCGCAACTGCACGTCCCACACGGGCTGGCGAACGGCCTCATCCTGCCCTACGTCGTGGAGTTCTCGACCATCGCCGCGCCCGAGAAGTACGCGAACGTCGCGCGGATCCTCGGCGCCGCCGACGAGTCGGACGGCACGAGGGACGCCGCCGACATGGCGAGCGAGGCGATCTTCCGGATGTGTGAGGACGTGAAGCTCGCCTCCTACCTCGAGGACTTCGGCGAGGTACCCTCCCGCGAGGAGTACCTCGACGTGGTCGGGACGATGACCCAGGACGCCATCGACTCGGGCTCGCCGGACAACAACCCCCGGAAGCCGACCCGGGAGGAGATCGAGGAGCTGTTCGTGAAGATCTACGACGACGCGCTCGCGCCCGGGAGTCCGCGGCGGTCGTAGCGGCGGTGTTCTAGCGGGCGATCGCCGAGCGAGGAATCAGTGCGGGGAGGGATCGAAAAGGAGCTTTCGAGACGCCCCCCGAGAGCGGATCGAATCCGTTCGCCTACTGGGGCACACTCTCCCGTCATACGGTCGTGCGTCGTCCGTTACCGATGATCGCCGATCCCGGCCGGGCGATCGCCGGTACGTCGTTACGCACGACCGTATCAATCCCAGAACGACTTCGTCCGCGCGTACTGCCGCTCCTTTTCTAATATATCCCGGTAGAAGTCGTCCTCGTCCTCGCGCCACTTGTTGATGACCTGCGCGGCGTTGTGCGGTCCCACGCCACGGGCCGCGAGCGCGATCACTGCCCTCTTGCCGTGGCTCTGCACCAGCGACGCCGACCGGTAGGCCCGCTCCGTCATCTTCTCCTGCTCGGCGTCCTTCTCGTTCGCCCGTACGGCCTTCAGTACCTCCTCGGCCCAGGGGTTGAGCGCGGCGACCTGCGTCGACCCGCACTCGGGACACTCCGGCTGGTCGGGTACCCGTTCGACCTTCTGCGTGCGGTCCCACTCCCCGCAGTGGAGACAGGCGAGCAGCACCCGGTCCCCCTTGATGCGCTCCCGGACCGTGTCGATGACGCTCGCGTCGGCGTTCTCCGGCGAGAGCAGTTCCCGGCCCGACGACCGACCGCCGAGGCCGATCGCCGTCCGCTCGGTGTGGGTCTCGACGGCGACCTGACCCGCCTGTATCGCCTCGAGGAACGACGCCGCCCGGTCGACGTCCAGGTCCTCGTGGAACGTCTCGCGGACCGCCTCGTCGTAGACCGGCGTGTCCTTCAGGGGCTCCAGCAGCCTGTCGCGGCCGAAGCTCCTGCCCCCCGACCCGCGCCAGCGCTTGAGCGAGCCGAACTTCGCCGCCACCTGCGCGAGTTTGAACTTCAGCGAGTCGGCGTTCTTCAGCGAGAGTTCGAGGATCGGCGCCAGGTGGCCGGGGTCGGTCTCCTCGAGCAACGAGACGACGTCGCCACCCCGGATCCCGCGGGGGACCTCCAGCTCCACGCGGTAGGGATCGATCTCCATGCCCACCGAGGAGCCGGTCCGCTGGCCGAGCATCGAGGAGAGGAACCGCCCCACGGTCTCGTTGGCCCGGTGACCCAGGGGGGCGTTGACGACCACGTCCCGCCCGAAGTACTCGACGACGACCGTCTCGTGGTCCGGCACCGGCCCCTCGTGGTCCTCGATCTGCGAGAGGGCCTCGCCCGCGGTGTGCTCGTCGGTCGGGTAGGCCTCGGCGAGCCACCGGGCGACTTCCGCCCTCGATCCGCCGGCGTCGAACCGCCCGGCGGCGTCCCGACGGAGCCGACCGACGTCCTGTGCGACGGGGTACGGGACGGGTATCTCCGACCCGGTCCAGGCCGGCACCTCGCCGGCGGGGTCCTCGACCGGGGTGACCTGAACCTGTTCCTCCTGCTCCTCGACCTGCGTGATGCGCCACATCTCCCCGCCCTGGATGAACGTCTCCCCCGGCTCGGCGAAGTTGACGACGAACCGCTCGGCGAGCGTGCCGACGGTCCGCCCGGAGGCGACGTCCCGGACCTCGTAGTTCGCCTCGTCGGGTATCATCGAGAGGTTGTTGTAAAAATACTTCCAGGTTCCCCTGGACTTCTCGAGCCGGTCGGCCTCCTCGTCGAGCCAGAGGACGTGGTTGTTCGAGAGTTCTCGCACTACTGATTTGAACTCCGCCTCCGCGAGATCGGCGAACGGGTACGCCCGCGTCACGACCTCGTAGGCCCGCCGTGCGGGGAGTTCGCCGAACCCCATCAGGAGCCCCGGTGTCTGGTTCGCCACCGTGTCGAGGCTGCCGTGGTGGATCCCCGCGGGTTCGACCCGCCCCTCCTCGGCACGGCGGGCGATGACGAGCGCCTCGAACGTGTCGTCCGGCCGGGTCGTGACGACCGTGCCGCTGGAGACGAGGTTCCGACGGTGGCCCGCCCGCCCGACCCGCTGGAGGAGCCGGGAGACCTGCCGCGGGGACTGGTACTGGACGACGTGGTCGATGCGGCCCACGTCGATGCCCAGTTCCATCGAGGAGGTGCAGAGCAGCCCGTCGAGCTCGCCCGCCTTGAACCGGTCCTCGACCTCTATCCGAGCCCCCTTCGAGAGCGAGCCGTGGTGGATGCCGATGTCGGTCCCGTACTCCTTCAGCCGGGAGCCGAGCCCCTCCGCGGTCTGTCTGGTGTTGACGAACACCAGCACCGACTCGTGTTCGGCGACGAGTTCGTCGATGAAGCGGACGTGGCTCGCCACCCGCGCGTCGGTCATCAGTTCGCCCGCGAGCCGCTCGTCCTCGGGCGTCACCTGGGGTTCGACCACTCGCACGTCGACCCCGCTCCCGACGTCCACCTCGAACACGTCGCATCCGCGGCCGGCGGTGAGGAACCGCGCCACCTCGTCGGGGTCGCCCACCGTGGCCGAGAGGCCGATCCGCTGGAAGGGGCCCGCGTGCTCGACGAGGTGTTCGAGGCCCACCGCGAGCTGTGCGCCCCGCTTCGACGCCGCGAGTTCGTGCACCTCGTCGACGACGACGTGCTCGACGTCGGCGAGCGCCCG
>PXRQ01000070.1:0-7265 GCA_003022005.1 Halobacteriales archaeon QS_5_70_15 | reverse complement strand
CGTCCTCGCCGGCGGCGAGCGTCGGGATCGCCCGCCGCTGTGGCTCGGTCGGCCGATCGAACCCGCGCTCCGCGAGCGCCGAGCGGACCTCCCGATGGAGGTGCGAGAAGGTGTCGGTTCCGGCCGCCGGCTCGGAGTCACTCACTGCCCCTCGTTCGGCCGCCGGGCGATTAAGCCCCGCGGTCCGCCCGCGTGGTCGGCGTCCGTCCGGCGGTTTCGGGCCTCGGCGGGGAACGGTTCCGCGGTCCGCTTCGGGACACGTGGGTTCTTGCGGGCGCGACCCGAAACGCGGTCCGATGCCCGTCACCCGGGCCGTCGGCGCTCGCCTCGGCCCACGCCGAGCGGGTTCTCACCGTCGACTCGTACACGCTCTACCGGAACGAAACCACCTACTGGCCGGACGGGACCGTTCGGTCGCAGACGAACACGACGGTCGAGCGGAACACGAGCACGAACCGGTGGCGCTACCGCGAGCGGCCGCCGGTTCCGGCGCCGACGGCCGCCGGGCAGCCGACCGTCGTCGCCCGGGAGATCCGGAGCGAGGGCGGAACGGCCCACATCCGGGCGCGGCTCGAGGACGGGACGGTCCGGACCCGGCGACTCGGCGAGGAGACGTTCGGCGCCCTCCGGCTGTTCGGCCTCTCGCTGGACGCGAACTACGTGGCGCTGTTCGGCGGTCTGGAGACGCGGCTCGCGGGTCGGGACACGGTTCGGGGGGCGTCCACCGGATCGTCGCGGAGGGGGTGACCGACGACGACCGGATGGACCGGGCGGTCCCCGGCTGGAACGTCAGGGACGCCTCGTTCGCGGCCGAGGTGACCCCGGACGGGCGGTCCGGCGCTACCGGATCGCCTACACCGCCGTCCGCTCGGGCGTCGGGGTCGTCCGGACGGTCTCGACGGTCCGATACGGCCGCGTCGGCGGTACGGTCCCGCAGCGGCCGGACCGGGTGCCGACAGACGGGAACCGGGCCGCGTCCTCCCGTCCCGCTCCACCCGGGCGCTCGACCGCGATGGACCGGTCGTCCCGATGGCGGTCACCTCCGGGGAACGGTCCGGTAGATCCCGTCGGGGAGCGGTCCGGTCACATCCCGTCCGGATACCGCCCGGTTCCGGTACCGGGATGGGGCCTCGCGAGGACCGCCGGGTCCTCCGCCGGTCCCGTCCGAGTAATCGCCGGGTAACTCAGGACGGTTCCCGTCGGTCGCCGGCCGCAGTCCCGTTCACCGCGACCGTCCGGGGGCGGTCGCTCGCACGGTCGCCCGGGTTGTAGTAGTCGTAGGCCTCGGCACCGCCGGTGCTCGCCTCGACCGGTTGGGTCGCCCGGTAGACCACCTCCAGGGTTCGGGGCTCGTCGACGTCCTCGAGGTAGAGGATCACCTGCCGGCCGGCGGTCTCGTAGCGGCCGACCGCTCCCTGCTCGCGGAGCCGTTCGAGCGACCCGGTCTCGACCTCGAACCCCGGCGGAACCGGGAGGTCGACGATGGCCATGCCGATGGTCCCCTCGCCGGGGGTCACGCGTGCCCGGACGGTCGCCGTGTCGTCGACGGTCAGGTTCCTCCGGTCCCAGGTGACGTCCAGCCCGAGGCCCGACCCGGCACCGGGCGTTCTGGACCCCTCCCACGGGACGTGGTACGAGGTGGTGAACTCGTAGTAGAGCCCCTCGGCGTCGGACGCGCTGACCGAGTAGGAGTTGTTCCCCCGCGAGGCCGGTAGGACGACGGTCTGGACCTCGTCCCCCCGCCGACGTCGGCGGTGGTGCCCGACTGCGCGTTGACGAGCGCCCGGAGGGTCATCACCGTGTTCTGCGTCGAGCCCCAGCCCCGCTCGCCCTTCTGCTCGACGAGCCACCGGAGCGCGCCCGACTGGAGGCCGGGGGCGTGCCCGCCCGTCACGAGCGCGTTCGTCACCGTCGCCGTCGTCAGGACGCGCTTCTCGCCGTAGCGGTAGCCCTCCCCGGACTCGCTCGCAGCCCCGTCGCCGGAGCGCTCCCAGTAGACTCGCCCGCCGTCGGTCCTCGCCCGCGAGCGGAGCTCCTCGACCACCCGCGACCGGAACGACGACTCGTGGTCGGCCTCGACGAGCATGTTGAGCGTCACCGCAAGGGTCATGGTGTCGGCCTCGGAGACGTCGAGGTTCTCCCGGACGTACGCGACGCCGTCGGTCACCGCCTCACCGTCGGCGCCGCCGTGCGCGAGGCTCCAGGCCACGTAGGCGGTCACGGCGGTGTCGTTGCCACTGACGCCGAGTGGGTACTCGAGCCGCCCGTCCGTCCGCCAGCTCCCGTCGGCCCGCTGGCGGTCCCGGAGGAACGTCCGCATCTCCTCCAGTACCGCCGGGTCGACCTCGTACACCTCGCCCATGTCGCTCATCTCCTGGAGGCCGTACGCGGTGAGCAGGAGGTTCGCCGGGTCGTCGCCGAACAGCGAGTAGCCGCCGGGCGTGCTCGTCTCGAACGTGAGCAGGCGCTGGTAGCCCTGCGCGATGAACCGCTCGGCGGTCAGGCGCGTCTCCGGGGCGGCCCGATCCGTCGCCTCGAGGTACCGCAGCGCGAGCACGTTCGGGTAGAGGCTCGAGGAGGTCTGCTCGAAGCAGCCGTGGGGCATCGACAGCAGCGACTCGATACCGCCGAGCGTCTGTCCGAACGCGCCCGGGTAGACCCGCAGGACGGTCTTCGAGGTGTTCGGGTACGCAGTCTCCGGAACCGGGAGGTCGACCCGCGTCGCCCCGGCGACGGCGCCGCTCTCCGTGACCGCGATGCGCTCCCCCGGCGGGTCGACGGTCACGGACTTCCGTATCGCGTCCCGGGTGACGTTCCCGCCGGCGGTCCGACCTGCGGCGAACACCGTCAGCGCCCGCTGGCCGTGCTCGGTCGCGCGGATCGTGAACGACGCGCTCCGGACGGCTCCCGGGGGTACGGTGACGTTCGCCGTCCGCGAGTCCGCCTCGTACCAGGCCCCCGAGCCGAGTTCGAGGGTGACGTTCCGCGCCCCGTTCCCGTAGTTGAACACGCTCACCGGGATCGTCACCGTGTCGTTCCGGGTCAGCCGGACGGGCAGGTCGGGTTCGACGAAGAACGGCTGGAAGACGCGCATCGACCCCGTCTCGCTCCCGACCGTCCCGTCCCGGGTGGCACCGAGCGCCGACACACGCCAGGTCGTGATGGAGTCGGCCATCCGCAGGTCGACGCTCGCACGCCCGTCCTCGCCGGTGAGCACCGTTCGGGAAGCGAGGGTCTCGGGGAAGAACTGCCGGACCTCGACGGATCCGCCGGTACCCCCCGACCCGTCGTCCACGGTCGCCGTGTCCCCGCCACCGCCCGCGCCGCTGTCGGCCGTGAACGCGACGGCGCCCTCCCGCCCGGCGTCGGCGCCGCCGGCCGCGCCGGTCTGTGCGCCGAGCCCGAACGCGAACACCGTCAGCGGCGCGACACAGACCAGTACCGCGAGGACGACGACGGCCGCCCGTCCGAACTGCTCGACCGAGAACGGGTCCTCGACGTCGGCCACCCAGACGAGCGGGAGCAGGACGCCGAGCGGGAGCAGGACCGGCGCAAGCGCAGCCAGCGGGTCGAAGTCGACGTACTCGTGTAGCGCGAGCGCGAGGCCGACGGCCGCGACCAGCGCGAGCAGGCCCGCGCCGACGAACCGGCCGAGCCCGCGACCACCCCACGGCGACCAGCCCCGCTCGGCGAACAGGTACGCACCGAGGATCAGGAGCGCCGCGGCGACCCCGAGCAGCGCCGCCGCGAGGGCTTGTGTCAGCGCGAGGAACGCGCCGACGGTCAGACCGCCGACGAACAGGAGGAAGCACGCGGCGACCGCGGTTCCCAGGGCAGCGCCCATCTCGCGTGCGAACGAGCGCCCCCGACGGGCGAACCCGAGGCCGAGGACCGAGAGCGGGACCGCCGCGAGGAGGAGGCCGAGCGCGTAGCCGTTCGCCTCGCGAATCCCCGCCTGTCGGTCGCGGATGCGCTTGAGCTTCCGCCGGAAGGAGTCGACGCTCACCCCGCTGTCGACGGTCTCGAGGGAGGCAGCGACGGCGGCCTGCGCCGTCCGCTCGGCCCCGTCGTCGGGCGCGGTGGTCAGGTTCGCCCGACCTCGCGGACACCCTCGGCATCCCCGAGGGCCCGAAGTACGGTCGGCTTTCCGCGGGCCAGCCAGTCGAAGTCGACGGTGAAGAAATTCCCCCGGAGGCGGTCCACACTGAACGTATTCGACGGTTTCGGATTTAAAAACGGACGGTAAAGCAGGCCCGTACGCGTCGGTCAGATGTCAGACACAGGGGGAAAACTAATGAGTGTTCGTCTGCAACGGGGATTTAAATATGGATTCGATCATCGACGATGCCATCGACGAGGCCGAGTCGGAGCACGAGAACTCCGCCGAGCCGTTACGGGCTTCGAGGCTCTCGGTCGCGAGGGTCTGCCCGCCCGAGACGGCGTCGACGTAGACCCGGTCGCCCGCGTCGCCGACGAGCACGCGACCCGAGAGTCGCTCGCCGACCGTGTAGGCGCCGGCGTCGAGCTGGACCGCGACGGCCTCCTCGTCGACGTTCAGGTAGACGGTCCGTCGGGTGCTCGCGCCGTCCGCCCGCGCCTCGACGCGGAGCCGGGCGTTCGACCCGTTGGGGACGAACTCGTGGGTGGCGATGCCGTATCGGTTGGTCTCGAGCGTCTCGTCGCCGACCCGGACGGTCGCCCGCGCGGGTCGGCCGTCCGGATGGGAGGCGACGAGGAAGACGGTGTTCTCGACGCCCGGGACGAGCCGTCCGCCCGCGGGGACCGCCTCGACGAGCAGGTCCCGCTCGGTGACGGGGATCCGCCGCGTGACCGTCTCCGTGTGGCCGGCCGGGTCGGTCACCGAGACGTTGAACACCGCGAGTCCGCGGCCGTCGAACCGCTCGGTCCCGACGAAGTAGCCGGGCAGTTCCATATCGACGGTCGCGACGCCGTCCTCGCCCGTTCTCGCCGTGGCCGTCCCGAACGGTTCGAGGTCGCCCACGTAGCCCGCGCCCTCGACGCGGACGGTCGCGTTCTTCACCGGTTCGCCGAAGAAGTACGCCGAACTGACCGTCGCACGGACCGTCTCGCCCGGCCGGTAGGAGGACGCACCCGGGCGGAACCGCACGTCGAACTGCGGGAGCCGGTACTCGCGTACCTCGACGGTTCTCGTCCTCTCCTCGCCGTCGTACGCGACGCTCACCCGGTAGCGGCCGTGGCGGCCCTCCGTCGAGATCGGGAACTCGACGCTCCCCATCCCGAACTCGTTCGTGGTGACGGTCCGCGAGAACAGCCGGTTGCCCTCGGGCCCGGTGACGACGACCCGCGCGTCGTCCGTGACGGGCGTCCCGCCTGCCCGCCGCACGAGCGTCCGGACGTGTATCGTCTGTCCCGGCTGGTAGACCGGCTTGTCCGTGTCGACGACGACCGAGTAGTCCCGTTCGACGGCGAACGACGCCGACACCTCGTCGGTGCCGAGCCGCGAATCGGCCCGCGCGGAAAGCCGGTGGCTCCCGGCCTCGTTCGGTGCCTCGAACGTGACCGCGAGCGTCCCGTTCGGGCCCGTCTCGCCGGCACCGACGATCCGCCGGTCGCTCCCGTTGCCGACCGAAACCGTGACGTTCGTTCCCGAGAGCGGGTCGCCGGTCGCGCGGTCCGTCACGACCACGCGGGCCGTCGTCTCGGCCCCGGGCGCGGCCTCGTCCGACGCCAGGAGGACCGTCCGCTGGTTCGACTGGACGTCCTCGAGGTTGAACACGTAGGCGGCGTACCCGCCCCAGAGGAGGAGGCCGACGAGGAGGGCGACGCCGGCGACGCGGACGGCGCGACGACGGTCCATACACCAAACCGGGGTGCCGGTTCCCTAAACGTCCGGTTGTTTCAAACAGCCGTTTGACGTACGGTAGCCCGGAACGGTTTACTCGCTGACGTGGGGGACGCCCGTCCGGAGCGTGTCGTCGGTTCCGGACGCCGCCGCGGCTCAGGGACCGTGCCGGGTGGCGTCCGGGAGGAGGTCACCGACTGTGCGGACGACGGGGTCGTGGTCGCCGGCCGAGGGATCACCGGCCGGAACGACCACCCGGGAGTCGGGGGCGTAGTCGGCCAGCAGCTCCCGACAGGTCACGGCCCGACCACGACCCGGGAGGGGCTTCGACTTCGGGTCGGCCGCGGAACGCGCCGGCCGCCTACACCCGGCGGTAGTCCCCCAGTCGGGTGCCGTCGAGCAGGTACGCCTCGCCGTCGGCGAGCCCGTCCGGCAGGAACGGCGAGAGGAACCCCTGCCCGTCGACGTTGACCCACGTTCCGCCGACGAGTTCGTTGAACGCCGGGAAGATCACGAACTCCGCCCCCGCCGAGCCGACCGAGGGTTCCCCGCAGTGTTCGACGAACGGGCCGGGATCGAGGCGTCCCCGGAGCCACGCGCGCTCCACCCGCCGGCCGCCGACGTCGTCCTCGAGCCGCACCGTGGGGTGTTCATGGGCCACGCAGACCGTCTCGGCCCCGACCACCGCCCGGGCTGGCCACGTGTGGCCGTGTGCGAACCCGACCGCGCCGATACGCGTGCCCGGGCCGTCGATCACGTTCACCCCGTCCGTGTCGAGGTCGCCGGCCACCTCCCCGATCCCCCCGTCGTGGTTGCCCTTCACGATCGTGACGGGGACGCGTGCGGTCAGCCCCGAGAGCAGCGCCTCGAGCTCCTCGCGCTCCTCGCTGTCGGGCCTCCCGATCGCGTTCGCGAGGTCGCCGAGGAACAGCACCCGGTCCGCCGCCGTCCGGGCGAGGAGTCGACGGACCCGCTCGCGGCGGTCGGCGGCGCGCGAGCGCACCTCGACGCCGTCGTACCGGAGCGCGACCTCGATCCCCGCGTGGTAGTCCGCGAGCACGAGCACGCGCTCGTCGCCGCAGTCGGCGAGCGCCGCGGGCTCGTCCGGGACCGGCTCGACGGCCACGGGCTCAGATGGCCTTCAGCCGTCCGTCGCTCGGCTCGTAGGCCCGGCCGCTCATCATCGCGTCCTCGAGGGCGCCGGCCACCTCGTCGGGGTCGAACCCGTGACGCTCGGCGACCGTCGAGACGACCGCCTCGCGGTCGGCGCCGTCCCCGTCGTCGAGCTCCTCGATCACTTCCACGGTCACCTCGTCGAGGTCGACGTCGGTGTCGGCGTCCGCGTCCGCGTCCGCTGGCGGCTCGGGTTCGGGTTCCGAGGCCGTTTCGGCCCCCGGCGTCCCCGCCGCCGCGTCTCCCGTGTCGGTCGACTGTTCCTCGG